>JBGUUF010000073.1:0-9945 GCA_045133435.1 Acutalibacteraceae bacterium | reverse complement strand
GCTGCGGAGTGTATATCGGAGCGGTGGAAGGCGCTGCGGTCGGTTCGGGAGCCTGCGCCGCATTGGTCTGCGGCTGTGCAGGTCTGTCATCATAACCGCCGCGTCTGCCGTAATCGTCGCGCTCATACGGCGGCTGGTAGGGCGGTCTGGGATAGCTTTCCCTCTCGCGTCTGCCGCGATCGTCGTATCTGTCACCGTAGTACGGGTCATAATGTCTGTCAGGCTCGCGGCGCGGGTCATAGCGGTCGTCATAACCGCGTGAACCCCGACGACCGTCGTAACGGTCATCGTAATGCGGCGGGGGTGCATATCTTCCGTCGTAGCCTCCGTAGGGTGCATATGGCGGGTAGTTCGGCGGATAGGGAGGATAATATCCCTGCGAGTACATCGGATATGGCATGGGGATGGGGTAGGGGATCGGGATTGTCTGATAAGACGCGCCCGCATTCTGCCCCGCGCCCGGTATGATGACAGGATAGCCCATCATCTGGTTCATCGGCTGCATAGGCTGCATCGGATAGGACTGATAAACATTCGGCATCTGATAGGGCATGTAATCCTGCTGGAAATCGTTGTTATCCTGCGGCATATAACTTTCCTCTCTTTCTTCCTCCCTCGGCTCCGCGTAATTGGACGGCTCTGAGGTCGGCTGCTCCGACTTGGACGCAAACACCGAATCGGGGCGCAGGTCGGGCAAATAGGAATCACTCTCCGGATCCCCGCTTCTGACCACGGGATGCGGCACTACTTTGACAGGCTCGGAAGCTGCAGGCTGTGCCGGCTCGGTGGCTGTAAGCGGCATTTCGGGGGCGTTGGGGATGTCGGGTATATCGGGGATATCAGGCAGATCCTCGTCAAAATCCGACTGCTCGGCATTCTGCTTCGCTTCGCGCTTGTGGAACGAGAATTTTGACGGCGGGCGAACCTCTGCATCCTCCTTGAAATACTTGTCAAAATCAGCGGAGTCGCCGTCTTTGGTTTCGTCGTAAGCCAGTCCGCCCAGCAGGTCACGCGCCCTGTTGCTGTCGGAATATATCGACTCGTCGGGATAAACATCGTCCTCAGTCTCGTCGTCGTCAGCGGGGTCAAAAAGATAGCTGAATTCCGAATTGTAGTTTCTTATCGGACCGGTGTCGTAATCCGACTTGTGCTCGCGGGGGGTGGATATCCTCGTGCCCTGTGTCGGGTCAAAAAGGTGCTGTCCGCTGAGCGAATCATCGTCATCCATTCGCTCGCGGCGGGAGAAAAATCCCTTTTTCTGTTTAGGCATATCTGCCGTTTTTTCGGCGTTTTTCTTTTTAGCTTCGCGCAGTTCCTTGCGGCTAAGCTTCTTAGGTTTTTCGCCGAAGCTGCCGTCAATATCGGGGGTGTCAGTTTCAAAACTGCTGTTGTAATCTATATCGTCTTCAAAGCCCACGTTCAGAGCCTCCATTCATCTGCTGAAAGGTCAGCTTTTTTTACCGCGACTCACGCTGCCGTTCGGCTGTGCAGTTCTTTGAGTCGGTGCCGCCGTCTTGGGCGGGTTGGGGGAATAAAATCCCCATGCGCCGTACTGCGGCATTTTGGGAGCATTGCCCGCGCCCTGAGTTGCAGGTCGCTGAGCCGAAGCATTTGGAGCGGTATTCTGAGGCTTTGCTCCGTTCTTCTGCGGCTGACGGTTCATCTGAGCCGCCTGACTGCGCGCATAAGCCTTCTGCTGTTTCATCATCTGCTCCTGCTGTTTCTTATAATAAGCCTGCTGCTGAGCGTAATACTGCTGCCACTGCTTCTGCTGCTCCATCTGCTGACGGCGGATGATCTCGCGACCGTCGGCAATACCGCGCTCGGTGGCGCGTTTGAACTGCTCAGACATATCGCGTCGGCGCACCTCGCGCTCGTGCAGTTCACGACGCGGATACCTGCGCGCCTCGCCATAGGGTATCTCGCGCTGCATGTATGCGCCGGGACGTCCCACGCGGTGACTGCCGCGATAGCGGGACTGTTCTGCATTCTGCGCCAGACGGCTCTGCTCCGCCATCCACTGAGAAAATCTGTTTTCGCGTGAATTTACGCGGCTGTAACCCATATTCCACTCGTAGAGCAGGGAGGGGTCGGTGAGTCCCTCGGGATCAGGCAGATGCCCCGGACCGTGCAGGTCGTGGTTGAGCACCTTTTGCAGCTTGTCATTGCTCATTTTTACATATGGATTGCTGAACTCGCCCGACATCATGCTCTCGCGGAGCACATTGTCTTCCGCCCGAACCTGTCTGCGCTGTTTTTCCAGCGTGTGATACCTGTCGGACGGGTCAAAATCACGCTCGGAGACATAATGCGTATGCTCGTCGTTCTCGGGAAGGTCGTCATCGTCGTAGATCGTATTTATTGTATGTATCAGCATTTCGCTTCGGGTAGGTTCGAGCGGGTCTATCGCGCTCCATCTGCGGCTGTATCGCCCAAAGTACGGAAGCTCCTTGGTGTCGGGCACAAGTCCGTCCTGCACAGGAATATCACTGCGCCAGCTTCCGCGCTCGCTCACCTCATCGCGGCTGTATTCGCCGTAAATATCGGTGAATTCCTCGACCGAGCCGGGCTCGGGGATAAAATCGTATATCCCTCGGCTGTAACGGCGCTTGCGGGTATCGCGCACTATGCCCGATTTAGCATCCTCGATCTCGCGGCGGCGGCGGATGTCCGCCATGATCTTCTCAGGACTTTCGACACTGCGTTCGGGAAGCATCTTATCCACTTGGGCGCGGCGCTTGTCCACAGGGGTATCCAGCCTGCTGTATGAGCGGGATTTAGTATGCACCTTGCCGGCAGATGTCCGTTCGGAAGCACCGCCGTATAAAAACGAAAGATCGTCGGGAATTTCCTCTTTTATATCCGCCAGAGCGTTGTATTTAAGCCTGTCCACCACAAGGTTGGAGATATTGCTGCTGATGCTTCCTTGCGGGCGGTAGCTTGCGGTATATGATATACCGTCCAGCCGCGACGAATCAACGTCGCCCTCGATTATATCTTTCTGAAGGTCAAAGGCAAAACGATTTGCACCGTGCTTGTCCTGTCGGGCAGGAATACGGTCCTCATTCAGAAAATTCTCATCCAGATCGAAATTAGCCTTGTCGGCTGTCCACTGACCCTTTTTCCAGCGTTCGTGCGCCTCATCCATAGTCACAAATGTGCTGAACAGCGCTTCACGCGTGCTGTCGGCAACATACGGATTGCTGAAAGGAACTCTGAATTCTTCTGCCATACCATCACCTCCATGTTTATTTAGATAATATTATTAGAAAGGGCTTTGCCCTTTGGAATGTATTATTTGAAATTGTTGAATGCCTTCACGCTGTTGCGCTGACGTGAAATTTCGTACATCACTATCGCGCATGCCACCGACGCATTTAGCGAGTTTATCTTGCCGCACATCGGGAGCGACAGCACTCCGTCGCATTTTTCGCGGACGAGACGGCTCACACCGCTGTCCTCACCGCCGATGACAAGTGCTACCGCGCCTGTGAGATCACCGCTGCACCACTGCTGACCGTCCATATCGGCGCAGTATACCCACACGCCTTTTTTCTTGAGCTCCTCGATGCATGCCGAGAGATTTGCCACTCTCGCCACGGGCAGATACTCCAACGCACCTGCCGAGGACTTGCCCACTGCCCATGTCAGACCTACCGCGCGTCTCTTGGGAATTATAACGCCGTGTGCGCCTGCGGCTTCTGCAGAACGGATTATCGCGCCGAGATTGTGCGGGTCCTCGATGCCGTCGCATATTATGAGAAACGGAGCCTCGCCCTTGCTCTCGGCAAGCGCGAACATATCCTCGACTGTGGCATATTCATGCACTGCCGCCAGAGCCGCCACGCCCTGATGATTGCCCGAGCACATCGCGTCCAGCTTTGCGGGAGACACGTCTTTTATAGTGATGCCCTGCTTTTTGGCAAGGGCGATTATCTGACCCAGCGAGCGCTGTGTGCCGTCGGAGGAACGCGCTGTCATAACGCATTCTATCGGGCGGCCGCTTCTGAGAGCCTCCATAACGGCATTGCGACCGGTGATAAGGTCGCTGTGCTTTTCTCTGTTTTCACTTTTACTTTCGTTTTTATCTTCGGTTCTGTCTGACTTGTAGTTGTCGTTCAATGAAGGCACTCCTTAATTATTTTTCTTAATTATCCTTTACACAATATAATACCATAAATATCGCCGCAGAAAATATATTTTTTATGAATTCCGCAATTAATCAGCAGAAAATATTGGATACAGGCAAAAAGCACAAAGCCGATAGAAGCTTTGTGCTCGATTTACAATAATATATCCGCACAAATGTATCAATAAGATACACCGTCGTTATTTCTTTATCATCACGTTTCTCCAGTCGAGGTCGCCTCTCTCCAGACCGTGAATGAGCACCTCTGCCGTTGCGATGTTGGTGGCAACGGGAACGATGTGCATATCGCACATACGAAGGATGTCATTGTCCTTCGGCTCAGAGGGCTTGGGTGTGAGCGGGTCGCGGAAGAAAAGCAGCAGATCGACTTCGCCGCAGCCGATCCTGGCTGAGATCTGTTCTCCGCCGCCTGCCGAACCGGGCAGGAAGCAGGTGACCTTCAGACCTGTTGCCTCACGCACAGCCTTGCCGGTAGTACCGGTAGCGCAGAGTGTGTGGCGGCTGAGTATACCGCAGTATGCAATGCAAAATTGAACCATAAGTTCTTTTTTTGCATCATGGGCTATCAAAGCAATATTCATAAAATGTCATCCTCCTGGCGATGTACTGAATTTAAACTTAACGTCAACTTACTTATGATTCAAAAAAATGCTTATCGGAAGACAGATTTTTTTGATTCGAGCGGAACTTTTTCTCCACATATACGCGCCGCGATGTCACGGCTGTAACGCATAGCCTCGCACAATGCATTCGGTGAATTTCCTGCCGATGCCTCCTGAGCCGCCGCATTGTCATACGGCACAACGCCCAGAAGTCTGGCACCCGCGATATTGATGCACTCGTCAATATCGCCCACACCAAACGCCCGCATGTGTTCAGGTGAGAACCTGGAAAGCAGCAGTCTGACCTCACAGGAAGTCCCGCACTCTGCTGCCGAATTTTTGATTACACGGCACAACGCCGCCGTGTATTTCAGACTTAATTTATCAGCCAGCGTGCACACCGCGAACATGTCAAAGCAGCGCACCGCGTCACTGTCGGGAACGACTCCCGACGGCATATCGCAGATAACGTCGCCGTCATGACTGATACTTTCGACTATTCGCCTGCACTCCGCTGAATATGGAGAAATAAAACCCTCGGAAAATGACCAAGGCGGCATAACCTTGAGGTCAGGCAGATCGCAGTTGAGCAACGCGTCCTCGCACCCGCACACGCCTCGCATGACATCGCCCAGATTCATCGCGGCATCCTCCGCCACGCCCATAACATGAGCCAGCGTGCCGCCGAAGCCGCACATATCAAGCATTGTGACGCTTCTGCCGCTTTCGGCCATTGCAGTGCCGACATATGCCGCCGACAAAGTGCAGCCCTGACCGCCCAACGCCGAAATCATCGCAATTTTTTTGCCCAAAATTCCACCAGCCTAAATTAATTTATCCAATTAATTGTATAATAGCACAGTTTTTTAAATAAGTCAAAGAAAATTTTCAATATTTTGCAATTAAAAAGATTTTTTTATAAGAATTTTGAAAATAAAATTATCGACAGCCACCGTCACCTGCAAAAATTATGTTTCGCCGGTTGATACAAACGGGAATTCAACTGTATGACAGCCGCTCAAAGGATCTTTGATTCCTTTAGTTTTTTGCTTTAGTTTTGTGGTGATCCTGCTTCTTTTGTTCACATGTTGTTCATATGCGCGGACGCTAAAAAATTTAGTTTGACAATATCGCCGAATGGGAGTAAAATATTTAATTGAGCAGAATAAACGGTCGCGTGCTCGGCTCGAAAGGGCCTTGCATGAGGAAAGTCCGAGCATCACAGGGCAGGATAACGGCTAACGGCCGCCGAGGGTGACCTTAGGGAAAGTGCAACAGAGATATACCGCCGGCATTTCGCCGGTAAGGGTGGAAAGGCGAGGTAAGAGCTCACCGGCTATCGGGGAACCGAATAGCCCTGTAAACCCTATCCGATGCAACATCGTGGTGGAACATAATGCGGCTGCCCGTCGCGTTCCTAGGAGATGGCTTGAGCTGTGCGGCAACGTACAGTCGAGATAGATGACCGTTCACGACAGAACTCGGCTTACAGTTCTGCTCACCCTTTAAAATCAAAATGCGCTGTTTTTTTGATCGAACAGCGCATTCTTTTATTTTTACGGAGGTGTTTTTTTATGGAAATGTGGGACTTGCTCGACAGTGACGGAAATTCTCTCGGGATAAAGCATGCGCGCGGTGAGACACTGCCCAAAGGCACATATCACCGCACTGTGGAAATTTTCACCGTGAATTCACAAGGGCGGCTTCTCGTCACTCTGCGCGACCCGAACAAGGAGACTTACCCCGATATGTGGGAATTCACAGGCGGCTCGGTGATATCGGGCGAGGACTCGATGACCGCCGCGATTCGCGAATTGCAGGAGGAAACGGGAATTGCAAAGACTGCGGATGAGATGATATTTCTCATGACAAATCCGGGGCATACGGCGCTCATGGATATTTACCTCACATTCTGCGACATGGAAATATCCGAGCTGACCTTGCAGCCAGGGGAAACTGTGGATGCCAAATGGGTGACGTTCGGGGAATTTGAGGAAATGATTGCAAATGGCGAAGTTCCCGAACCTGTATACAGAAGATACAACGCGGCAAAAGATACACTGCTTGCCGAAATTGCCCGACGGTAAGGAAACGTGCAAAGCGTCAATTAGCCGCGTATGCGGCGCGGGGTGCAGGGGGCTGGCTCCCTGCCGGGTCGAGGGCGGCGCCCTCGCGGGAGACTGAGGGGCACACTAAGCCCTCAGAAGTAAGGCGAAGCCGAACGAGCGAGACGCACTATGATTTATAATGGATCTTGGCGAATACAATAGATAAAATTGATTTCCCTGATTGCAGTGGTAAATGTATTGACAATATCATGTAAAAACTGCTATAATATAAGTTACAAAAATATGTTTGCCGACGGATTCGGCTGAATTTAATGCTTTTGTGAGGCTCGACGGCTGCTGCTGCGGGCTTCGTTGTGCGAAGTAAATCCCTGTGTGTATGAAAGGGGCGGTATATAAATGGTAAGAAGTATGACGGGATACGGTCATGCTCAAAGGACTGTTCACGGTAAGGATATAACCGTGGAGATAAAGTCGGTCAATCACAAATTCTTTGATTTTTCGGCGAGGACTTCACGCGGCTATTCCTTTATTGAAGATAAGATAAGAAATTTTGTCAAAGGCAGGATAGCTCGCGGCAAGGTCGATGTCTATGTGTCGATAGTCAATGTCGATGAAACGGCGGCGGATGTCATTCTGAACGAGTCGCTGGCGGCAGGATATGTTGCCGCGCTCAGACAGCTCGGCGAGAAATTCGGATTGGTTGATGATATATCCGTAAGCACGGTGGCGAGATATTCAGATATATTCACCGTGAAGAAGCAGACTGAGGATGAGGACGAAGTCTGGGAGGCTGTGAGCGAGGTGCTGAGCGAGGCTGTGGACGGCTTCATCACAATGCGCGAGACTGAGGGCGCAAAGCTCTATGACGACGTTGTGAGCCGCATGAACAGCATACTCGATACCGTGGCTAAGATCGAAGCGCGCTCACCGCAGACGCTGGAGGAATATTCAGCGCGTCTCAGGACGAAGATCGAGGAGCTTAAAGGCGACACTGCCATCGACGAGCAGCGCTTGCTCACCGAGATCGCGATATTTGCCGATAAGATCGCCGTGGACGAGGAGACAGTCCGACTGCGCAGCCATTTTGCTCAGATGATAAGCATGCTCGATTCGGGCGAGGCTGTGGGTCGCAAGCTGGATTTCATCGTGCAGGAGATGAACCGCGAGGCGAACACCATCGGTTCTAAGGCGCAGGACGCCGAGATAGCGCATATGGTGGTCGATATAAAGTCGGAGATCGAAAAGATCCGCGAGCAGATTCAGAATATAGAATAATTCGGAGGGAAGCTGCATGAAGTTAATTAATGTAGGCTACGGCAATATGGTGTCGGTAAGTCACATTATCGCCATAGTGAGCCCCGATTCCGCTCCGATAAAGCGAATGGTGCAGGACGCAAAGGAACGCGGCACCGCTATTGACGCAACCTTTGGGCGGCGTACCAAGGCGGTCATTGTGACCGACAGCGACCATGTTATCCTGTCGGCCATCCAGCCCAAGCACATCGCCAATCGAATGAACGACCATGAGGATGACGCGCAGGAATCTGCGGGTATTACGGATGAAAGCGAGGAAAATGAAGACAATGAACAGTAAAGGTCTTATAGTTATAGTGTCAGGTCCCTCTGCATCGGGCAAGGGCACGGTGGTCAGCCGTGCACTGGAAAAATCCGATGAAGCCAGAGTGGAGCTTATGCTGTCGATTTCGATGACAACGCGCGGCATAGGCAAAAACGAGGTTGACGGCGAGACTTATTATTTCGTCAGCAAGGACGAATTCGAGGGTCATATAGCCAACAACAATCTGGTGGAATACAACAGCTATGCAGGCGAGTATTACGGCACTCCGCGCGATAAGGTCGAAGAGTGGCTGGAAAGCGGCTGCAACGTGATCTTGGAGATAGACATCAACGGCGCAAAGCAGGTGCTTGAAAAGTACCCCGAGGCCGTGACGGTCTACATCCTGCCGCCGTCCTTCCAAGAGCTTGAATACCGCTTGAGAAGCCGCGGCCGCGACAGCGAGGAGAAGATACTCTACCGCCTCGCCAAAGGCAAGGAGGAGATCCCCGAGGCTCATTGGTACGATTACATACTGGTCAATGAGATAATCGAGGAATCAGCGGACGATCTGTTAAGCATAATAAAAGCAGAGAAACACAGACGTTCGCGCATAGAATACAAAATTGATGAGGTGCTTGAAACTTATGGAAAAGATTAACAGAACGATTGACGATATTTTTGAGATGTCCGACAGCAGATATTCACTGGTAAACGCTATCAGCCGCAAGGCTCGCGAGATCGCCGACGAAGCCGAGTCCAACAAGGATGTGCTTTACCGCAAGCCGGTTAATATGGTCATCGACCGCCTGCTGGACGGCAGAGCGACCATCATGCACATTGATGATGTCGAGGAAGATGAATTGTTCGCTGACGAAGCCGCAGATGAGACTGCCGAAGAAGCAGTCGCAGAGGAAGATTCTGAAGTCGAGGAATAATTTTAAATTTATCTGTGACGACCACTTGAAAATCAAAGATTTTCTCGTTAGCTTTTTTAATGCTGCGAATAGTATTTTTTCTATTTTAGCTTATATTTTAGCTTCAGTTTCGTAGGGGCTTTGCCCCTACAACCCCACGATGGGCGCTGCCCCTCGACCCTGCCAAAGGAGCCTTGCCCCTTTGGAAACCCGATGTTGCGTAGTCATCGTGATATGTAGTTTTATCAAAGGGCGGTGATCCAAATAGTTTATGTAAAAGTGGCGGTAGAGAATACAGCCTATGATTTTGATAAGCTGTTTGATTACTCCGTGCCTGTCGAATATGAGAAATCTGCCGCGCCGGGATGCCGCGTACTGGTGCCGTTTGGCAAGGGCAATAAGAAGCGGCAGGGCGTGATTTTTGAGCTTTCGGATGCCGCCGAATACGAAAAGATCAAGCCTATCTCGGCAATACTGGACGAAACGCCCGTGCTATCGGCGGAAATGATACTCATGGCGAAGTGGTTTAGGGATAATTACTACTGCACCTACTACGAAGCCGCAAAGGTCATGCTGCCCACCGGTATTAATGTGCGGGTGGTGACGACCTACAAGGCGACTGAACAGCTCAGTCGCGAATTTTTGGATGGGC
>JBGUUF010000072.1:0-4048 GCA_045133435.1 Acutalibacteraceae bacterium | reverse complement strand
ATCTCTTTTGACTCATGTATACTTTTATTCATAGGACACTCGCTCCCGTGGGTAAATGTGGTTTGCAAATACATTATACCTCTCTCGGCTGCGTTTGTCCTTATTTTTTTGTGCAATTTTTTATCGTGCTCATTTATAGTTTGTAATTAAATGTAATTTGTTTTAACGCGCCGGCTATTGTTTTTAAGTAGATATTATATTCCTCCTTGACATATTCCCGCCGTGCGTTTTATTATATATATAAGAGATTTTTTCGGACAGGAGAATGGCTCAATTGGAAAAGATTTTGATTATTGAGGACAACAGGGATTTGAATGCCATGCTGGTGAAATTCCTGCAAGGCTGCGGATACACCACTCAGTCGGCATATGACGGCGTTTCGGGCGAACAGATGGCGGTGAGCGGCGACCATGATTTGATACTGCTGGACATCATGCTGCCCTACAAGAGCGGCGATCAGATATTGCAGGTCATCCGCCGCACGTCGAACAAGCCTATAATCGTAATTTCCGCCAAGGATATGATAGGCACCAAAATCGACATGCTCAAATCGGGCGCGGACGATTACATAACCAAGCCGTTCGATTTGGGGGAGTTAGAGGCGCGCATCATCACCAACCTCCGCAGATACCAAGCCTCTGCCGCGCAGTCCGAAACGCTGACTTTCAAAGACATCGAGCTGAATGTTCAGTCAAAGACAGTCACGGTCGGCGGCAGTCAGGTGGTACTCACCGCGAAGGAATATCTTATCATGGAGCTGTTTCTGAGAAATCAGGAGAAGATATTCTCAAAATCCAACATATACGAGACGATATGGGGCATGGATTATCTGGGCGACGACAGCTCGGTAAAATCCCATCTCAGCCGACTTCGCTCCAAGCTGAAAGAAGCAGGTGGCGACGAATATATCGAAACCGTTTGGGGCATGGGCTACCGGCTGAAGAAGTGACTCGCTCTTAAAATATAATTTCAACTTTTTTATTATTCTTCCGCAACCTTTTTGCAACCTTTGGGGTTTATTATAATTCTTGCAAGGAGGAATAAAGAACATGAGTAATTCAAACACAATATTCAAATCAGAAAATCTCACCAAGATTTATCGTGAGACTAACGCGCTGAAAAACGTCAGCGTGACACTTGAAAAGGGTAGGATCTACGGACTTATCGGTCAAAATGGCGCGGGCAAGACTACGCTTATGCGTATAATCTCGGGTCTGGCAAGTCAGACTGCCGGAAGCTATGAGCTTTTCGGTCAGGCCACAGAAAAGGGTATCAGACAGGCCCGCCGCCGCATCGGATGTATGATAGAGTACCCGAGCTTGATAGGCTCAATGAATGCAAAGGAAAATATTGCATTCCACCGCGTGCTCAAGGGCATGCCAAACAAATCGCGCGAACAGGAGCTTCTCGACATGCTCGGCATTGGCAACACCGGCAAAAAGAAAAGCAAGGATTTCTCACTGGGCATGAAGCAGCGTTTGGGCATCGCCGACGCGCTGATAGGCTCTCCCGAATTTCTTATTCTCGACGAGCCGATAAACGGTCTTGATCCGATGGGCGTGGTCGAAGTCAGAAATATTCTCGCCGACCTCTGCCGCAATCAGGGCATTACCATTCTCATTTCCAGTCACAATCTCCCCGAGCTTTATCAGGTGGCGACGGATTACATCATCATGCACAAGGGCGAGATCATCCGCACGCTCACAGCCGAGGAACTGGACAACCAATGCAGACAGTACATCATCATCCGCTCCACTGACGAGGGCAAGCTCGCCAATGTTATCGAAACCAAACTGAACACCTCCAACTACAAGGTCATGCCCGATAGATCGGTACAGCTTTACGATTATCTGGACGACATGGACACCGTGGCAAAAACTCTGCACGAAAATGACGTTGTGGTTCTCGGACTCGCACTCAACGGCGATTCTCTGGAAAATTACTTCACCAATCTGATAGGAGGTATTCAGTAATGAATGTGTTGAAATGTGAATTTATAAAATGGAAAAAGTCACTTTCGTTCAAGGTGACATGGTTCGTTGTACTCTGCTTCTCCGTCCTGTACGGATTCATGGTGGCGTATTCAGACGATTCATACAAGGGTCTTGATCTGATGATAATTTCTTTTTCCGATAGTATGCTTTATATTATAATCGGAGCGGTAATCGCCGGACTTTTTATATGCAATGATTTTGAAAACCGCACATTTCAGGAGAGTATCACATGCGGCAACAGCCATTTAAGCGTTATCGCAAGCAAGGCATTTGTTTATACCCTGAGCGCGGTCGCCGCATACGTTCACTATCCCATCATTTCCAGCATAGTAGTTGCCGCCAAATACGGCTGGGGCTTTGAAACAGCCGGAGCTTCGGGCGTTGATTTCGCTGTCAGAATGACACTCTTGATGGTATCAATATTCTTTTCATACCTGCCGATGATGATGCTCTTTGTGATGGTGTGCTTCTTCGTACAAAAGACAGGCATCTCATTTGCAATCAATATGCCTGTGATGATGATAGGAATGGTAGTTTTTCAGATGATTCAGCAGTATTTGTTGCCCCAGTCTGAAATATATGCAAAGGTTTACGGATATTCTTTCGTTGGTCTGTTCAACATGCCGTTCGCATATTTAGGCAGTTCAGCGGAAAGCAACCTGCTTGTTGACGTGACCTTGAATAATTATCTCCCGATAATCGGCGCAGGTATCGCATGGGCGGCATTGTTCTTTGCTATCGCGGCAATTACATTTAAAAAGAGAGATTTGAAATAATTTCTATAAATAAAAAAATTACACACCTGCATTTTTGCAGGCGTGTAATTTTGCATTTTCGAGGAGGAAATTTATGCTTACAGCGGTGATAATATTGTCGGTCTGCCTTGCGGCGGCGGTTTTCTATATAATTGCATTGAGGCGGCAGATAAAAAGCGTCAATAATCAGCTTGAAAACCGCAGAAAGGAGCATTCCTCGCAGGCGGTGCATATCGACCTGCTCGACGGCGAGCTGAATGCGCTGTCCTCCAATATCAATGACGCGCTCGAATCCGAAAAACGGCTGAGGATCCGCGTGCAGGAGAACGAGCGGCATTTTCGCGAGCTTATCGCAAATGTATCCCACGATATGCGCACGCCTTTGACGGCAGTTAAAGGCTATCTGCAAATGCTGGAGCGAGTGCCCTACGATCCCGACGACAGAGAGAGCTACGACATGGCGGTGAAGCATGTGAATGTCATGCAGCAGCGTGTGGAGCAGTTTTTTGAATATTCCTACTACGTCAGCCGCGACGATGCGCCCGAATTGTCGCCGATAAATCTCACCAACGAAATCGTCGAGAGCATTCTGGAATTTTTTCCGCTGTACGAGGAACGCGGCAGAAAGATCGTATTCGACAGGGAAAAGCCTGCAATTATTTCCGCCGACAAATCCATGCTGCGCAGGATACTGCAAAATCTGCTGAACAACAGCCTGCGCCATTCGGTCGGGGATACGTTTGTTTCAATTCGCGATGATAATGCATTGGTGGTAGGCAACAAAGTCCGCGATCCCGCTGAAATCGACGTGACAAAATTATTCGACAGATTTTACACAGCGGACAAGGCGCGCACGACCTCCACAGGCTTGGGATTGTCGATAGTCAGACTGCTTGCGGACAAAATGAACGCAGAAGTCTCGGCGGATATGAGGGGAAGTTTCCTCGAAATATCCGTAAAATTCGCGGCGGCTAAATAGTGTTTATTGAACATCCATATATGGCTTCGTTAGCATTTGCACCGATAGAGGTACCACTGCGTATAATTTGCTTTGAAATAATGGTTTCGTGTTTCTCTTTAATTAAATACTGATTTAGTTTAACGATTCGAGCCGCAAATTTGAGTGAAGAATACTATTTTAAGCCATTTCTTATCACCATTGATTATAATTAAAAAATAAAATTTCAGATAATAAATAAGAGATAATAGATAATACATAATAGAACAACAGCGCCGAAAATACTTCTTAACTATTCTCTATTATCTATTAACTATTATCTCTTCATCTTAGCCGTGCTT
>JBGUUF010000071.1:0-1225 GCA_045133435.1 Acutalibacteraceae bacterium | reverse complement strand
TGAAGATTCGGTTCTTGAATCCGCGAAAATCCCGATTTTGCGCGCTTTTAACGTGTCAAATATGGGCGAACTGAGTGCGTGCGAGTGTTGTGAGAAAATTGCTGGGTATGTATTTGATGCCGTCGAGCCGGGCAGCGGTAAGGTATTTGATTGGTCGCTAGTGAAAAATATTCATGCGAATTCTGATAAAATTATTTTATTGGCGGGCGGTTTGAATCCCGAAAATGTCAGCGATGCTGTCAGATATATTCACCCGTATGGCGTGGATGTCAGTTCGGGCGTGGAAAATGACAGCGGCAGGGGAAAGGATGCTTCCAAGGTCGCAGAATTTGTACGCAGAGTGCGCGAGACGGAGGAGTTGATGGAAAAATGAGTGAAAATATTAGACGCGGGTTCGTGCCGACAGATGAGCAGGACTTTGCGGATGAAAAAATTCCGCTGTTGCTTCGGGCCCAGTCGGATGTGCTTGTGATGCTGGACCGCGGCTATCCCATCAAGAGCATTTCCACGCTGGTGGGCAATCACTATCAGCTCTCCGAACGTCAGCGGTTGGCGATAGTTCGGGCGACCTCGCCCACGGCAGATGTTGCTGTGCGCCAATCCAAAAAAATCCGTGAGGTCAACGGTGGAGAAGTATTTATTGACGGACTGAATATTGTTATCACTCTCGAAACCGCATTATCGGGGACAACACTGTTTGAATGTATGGACGGAACGGTGCGTGACTTGGCGGCAATGCGCGGAACGTATCGGCTGATTGCCCATACCTACGCGGCTATCGGACTACTCGGCGATTATCTGGAGCGGATCGACGCCGGAAAAGCTACAATTTATCTCGATGCGCCTGTTTCCAATACAGGACGGCTTAAAGCCGCGATTGCAGAAAATTTTGAGTGCAGAAAGTTCACAACGGATATTCAGCTTGTGCCAAATGCGGATGTTATGCTGCGCGATAAGCCGCATGTAATTACAAGCGATGCGATAATTCTCAATGATTGTCAGAGCTGGCTGAATTGTGCCGCAGAGATAATTTCTGATAAATTGAGCGATACACGCGTGATAAAGCTCAAATGAAGTTTCTTAATTAGAAAATAGATTTAACTTTGACAAATACTTGACAAATCAAGAGCCATGTGGTATAACAATAATGTAAACTTGTGATCAAAAAGAAGTGGTTTTTGTGGAAAACAAAATTGTGGTTGCAGTTAAGGGAATTCTGCTGAAA
>JBGUUF010000070.1:0-4024 GCA_045133435.1 Acutalibacteraceae bacterium | reverse complement strand
TCGGCGACGGCTGGACAACAGACCTCTACGAGCTTAAGAAGATGGAGAAGTACGCTGATGACGCAAAGGTTCTCGATGAGTTTGCAGCTATCAAGCACGCAAAGAAGGTCGAACTTGCTGAGTACATGAAGAAAAAGGACGGCTTCACAGTAAACCCTGACTTTATTTTTGACATCCAGGTTAAGAGACTTCATGAGTACAAGCGTCAGCTCCTCAACGCATTCTCTATCCTCGACATCTACTTCGGCATCAAGGAAGGCCGCATCAAGAACTTCAACCCGACTGCGTTTATCTTCGGCGCAAAGGCTGCTCCCGGCTACTATCGCGCAAAGGGCATCATCAAGTTCATCAACGAGATCGGCAAGATGATCGCTGCAGATCCCGAGGTCAGCAAGTATATCTCTGTATCCTTCGTTTCCAACTACAATGTTTCTTATGCTGAGAAGATCACTCCCGCTGCTGATGTCTCCGAGCAGATTTCTACAGCAGGTACAGAGGCTTCCGGTACAGGTAACATGAAGTTCATGCTCAACGGTGCTGTAACACTCGGCACATTTGACGGTGCAAACGTCGAGATCGTAGAGCAGGCTGGCGAAGAAAACAACTATATCTTCGGCGCAAGAGTTGAAGATATCGAGGCTATCAAGGATACCTACAATTCCAAGAAGATCTACGAAGAAAATCCGAGAATCAAGAAGGTGCTCGATACCCTTATCGACGGTACATTCGACGATGGCGGTACAGGCATGTTTAAGGATCTCTATGAGTCCATCATCAACGGTGCATCATGGCATCAGCCGGACCACTACTATATCCTTCTCGACCTCATTCCTTACTGTGATGCAAAGCTCAAGTGCAATGCTGATTACTCCGACAAGAAGGCCTTCACAAAGAAGTGCTTCCTCAACATGGCTAACGCAGGTAAGTTCTCCAGCGATAGAACCATCAAGGAGTATGCTAAGGAGATTTGGAACGTCTAAGCTTTCCACCGCCTTAGTCAAAAGTCACAAAGGTAATTTTTTGAAAATTTAACAATAGGCTACAATTAATTTAATTTTTGTTATTAATTGTAGCCTATTTTTTATTGGTTTTGAGAAGATTTTCCGCGCGCACCTGCAAAATAAATAAAATTAATCCTGTTTAACAACTATTTACCAACCTTTCTACGAATTTTTTTTATAAATTTTCAAATAACTATTGACAAATCGCACAATTTGAGTTATCATATTCTCAGGTTCGGACGAGATTAAAAATAGTCCATAAAGCCTGTAAAAATTGTGGAAAACGCTGTAGGCGTTTACAAAAAAATAAACTGGAGGGTTTATACCAATGAAAAAAAGAATTCTTGCACTTTCACTTGCTTCTGCTCTCGTAGTTGGCGCAATGGCAAGCTGCGGCACTGAAAAAACACCCGTTTCTTCTGTTGAAGCTAGAGACGTAGCTCTCACACTGTGGGGCTCCGAAGCTGATCAGGACTTCCTCAAGGAAATGTCCGCTGATTTCGCAAAGACATATGCTGCAGAGCATGACGATGTTTCTTCTGTTGAAGTTACAGTTAAGATCGTCGGTGAAGACCAGTCTGCTACAGAAGCTCTGAAGGACATCAACGCTGCTGCTGACGTATTCGGCGTTCCTGGCGACCAGACAGCTCAGCTCGCAGACGCAAAGGCTATCTATGCTATGCCTGAAGATGTTGTTAAGAGCATCGTTGACCTCGTAGGTCAGAACACAGCTGATAAGACATTCTATGATGGTTCTTACTATGGCTTCCCCTATTCTCCGAACACAGCTCAGGCTCTGTTCTACAACAAGACTCTCTACACAGAGGATGACGTAAAGAACCTCAACACAATGCTCGAGAAGGATCTCGGCGCAGATGTTAAGAACTTCGGTCACCAGACAGGTGCTTTCGATTCTTCTACATGGTACTTCACAGTTGGCGCTGAGCTCTTCACAAACAGCGACAAGTCTGTTTGCACATTCGACAACGCAGAGTGCGTAGAAGCTCTCAAGTTCGTTCAGGACAATGCTGCTAAGATGTATCTCGGTGCTAACTCTGACGCTGTTGCTCTTATCAAGGACGGCAAGCTCGCAGCATTCTGCGACGGTTCTTGGAACGCTCAGATGTACAAGGATGCATTCGGCGAGAACCTCGGCGTAACAATGCTTCCCAAGGTTACAATCAACGAGAAGGAATATCAGATGACATGCTTCGGCGGTGTTAAGTACTATGCTGTTAACGCTGCTTCTAAGGAGCCTGAAGTTGCTATCGCTCTTGCTGAGTACCTCGCAAGCGCTGATGTTCAGCTCAAGAAGTATGAAGCTCTCGGCTCTATCCCGACAGCTCTCGCTCTTCTCGAGAATGAGACAATTAAGGCTGACCCGGTTACATCTGCTTACATGGCACAGGGCGAATACATCGTTGTTCAGCAGCCTTGCATCCCCGGCGACTGGTGGGGCGATGCTGAAGCTCTCTTCAAGGATATCTCCAGCGGTACAATCAAGGCTGACGATATCCAGGCTAAGCTCACAGAGCATGTTGCTTCTTGGAAGGCAATGGAGTAATTCCACTTCAGCTTTTGTTGCTTAACTTTTCTTAATTAAGTTCTAAGAAATAAGGAATCATATTATAGCCTGAATACCTTAGGATATCTATCGTTGGTGTATTCAGGCTATATTTAACATGATTGGTAATTAACAGTGTTATTTAAAAAAAATTTGCAGAAAGTGAGGAATAAGGAAATATGTTTAAAAAACATGATGAATCTGAAATCAAAATTCCTGATTCATTTGCTACCAAAATGTCTTTCTTGATAATGGGTTTCGGAAACCTCGCTCATCGCCAGTTTGTTAAAGGCATCGGCTTCCTGCTTATTGAAGTGGGCTTTATCGTCTTTATGATAATGGGCGGTTTCAAAAACCTCATCAATCTGTTCACATTAGGTACAGTTGAGACACACGATGAATACATTCCCGGTAAGATTCTTCCTATCCGAGTTTTCGGTGACAACTCGATGTTGTTCCTTCTCTTCGGCGTTCTTACTGTGATGCTTATCATCGCATTCGTTTTCATTTGGCGTGCAAACATCAAGAGTGCTAGAGCAGTTCAGAAGCTTGAAATGCAGGGCAAGAAGATTCCTACATTTGTAGATGATGCAAGGCTCTATCTTGATGAAAGATTCCACGTTACACTTCTTACTCTCCCGATCATTGGTATTCTTCTGTTTACAGTTCTTCCTACTGTTTACATGATTTGTGTTGCTTTCACAAACTATGATAAAGATCATCAGGTTCCCGGTAACTTGTTCGATTGGGTAGGATTTAAGAACTTCGGCAACATGCTCTTTAATGACCCGAGAATGTCAACCACATTCTTTGGCACTCTCACATGGACATTTATCTGGGCATTCTTTGCAACATTTACCAACTACTTCGCTGGTATTCTGGTTGCTCTTATCATCAACCAGAAGGACCTCAAGTTCAAGAAGCTTTGGAGATCAATCCTTGTTCTCACAATTGCTATGCCGCAGTTCATTTCGCTGCTCATTATGAGAAACTTCTTTGCTAACTACGGTGTTGTCAACAGACTTCTCATCAACTGGGGTATCATCAGCGACGTTGACCATGCAATTCCTTTCTTTGAGGATCCGACACTTGCTAAGATCACAATCATCTTTGTAAATATGTGGATCGGTATTCCGCATACAATGCTTATGTCCAGCGGTCTTCTTATGAATATCCCGCAGGATCTTTATGAAGCTGCAACTGTTGACGGTGCTAATAAGGTTCAGATGTTCTTCAAGATCACTCTCCCGCAGATCGTCTTTACAACAACACCTTACCTTATTCAGACATTCATCGGCAACATCAACAACTTCAACCTTATCTCCCTCCTCACAGGTGGTGGACCTGTTTCCTCTGAATACTATTCAGCAGGTAAAACCGACTTGCTCGTTACATGGCTCTTTAAGCTGACATCCGAAAAGCGCGACTACAGCTTGGCCTCGACAATCGGTATTCTTAT
>JBGUUF010000069.1:0-1115 GCA_045133435.1 Acutalibacteraceae bacterium | reverse complement strand
GCCGACAAGATTTTGAAAGCTATAGGTCTGCCCCGGATACAGGCGGATATTATCGCCCAAGGACATCATCGTTTGGTAAATAGCCGTGATCATACATTCTGTTTCGCCATCAGGCGTTTTGACTGTGACGGTATCGCCGATTTGTGCGCCCAATTTATCGGCGACAATGTAGGACATAGCTATCTCGTTTTTGTTCTGCGGCGCGGTTCCTTCCAGATACATATACTCGTCGGGGGTCATATTGTCTCCCTCTGTGCCGTTAGTTTTCAATTTTGTATCACCTTTGGTGACGATAACGGTTGTAATAACTTCCACAAAGCAATCCGCTTCCCAACCCTTTTCAGAAAGGTCGGATTCTATCTCAGTTATTTTTTGGTTCAACTTTTCTCTGCCGTCCGCAACCATGTATTTTTCGATCGAGCCCGATTCCACAAGTGCCGCGTCACACTGAGCCATATTTATCCAGTTGAGCATCTTACCGCTCGTCATCGTTGAGGAAATATTCAGACCGACCATAAGCATAGAGATTCCGACGAAGAAAGTGAACAGCATTATCAAGAACCGCTTGGGACTGCTGAGGATATCGTTGACCGCCATGAAGCATACGGGACGCACAGGCTTTTTGCCCAATTTGATAACGCCCTTTTTCTTGTACCGCTCGCCTGTTGTGCCGCTGCGAACAGCGTCAACAGGCGTGAATTTTTTCACTTTGCGCGTGCTGAGATAACAAAACAGCACGATAGTGAACACGACCGCCGCCGCACAGAGCACTCCCAACAAAACGCTGCTGCTGTTTTCCATTACGATGTTCTGCGATACCATTTTGAGCAGCGTACTGCCGAATGGGAACGACAGTGTCAAACCGATGATTGCGCCTAAAACGGAAATCGCCAGATATTTCACCAGATACAACGAGCGGATCTTTCCGTCGGGAATACCGATCGCCTTCATGATGCCGATTTGTCGAAATTCCTCGCTGAGTGTAAAGCTGATGGTAAAGCGCAGGATCACGACCGCGATAATGATCAACGCAATGCTGACCACGAGAAGGATACCGGCGATGACCATTTCCAATATATAAGTAAACTGCAGCGTGGATCGGTCTAAACTGAACG
>JBGUUF010000068.1:0-4738 GCA_045133435.1 Acutalibacteraceae bacterium | reverse complement strand
AATATCGTCGGGGGAATGCCTGCGTCCGATTGCGGCAAGCTCACGTGGTACAGCCGACTGCATCCCCAGCGACGGGCGATTCACTCCCGCCGCCGAACAGCCGTTCAGAAATTCGCCGAGGATCTGCACAATGTGTGCGGCATCGAGGTGGACATGCTGGACGAGCGCTGTACCACCATGGAAGCGCACCAATTTCTCAACGCCACCAACACACGCGGCAAAAAGCGCAAGGCTGTGGTTGACGCGGTATCAGCCGTGATAATCCTCGAAAATTATCTCACTAAGCGCAAGAATTCCGCGAAATGAGGTCTGTGAAATGAATTCAATCGGAATTTACATTCATGTGCCGTTCTGCCGCGGAAAATGCCCCTACTGCGATTTCTATTCCGTAAATTTATCCGATGAGCTGCTCACGGCATATACCGACGAGACTATTCGCCGCATTAACGAGCTGAAGCCATACGGGATTGACGCTGACACGATTTATTTCGGCGGCGGCACTCCGTCTCTGCTCGGCGGCAGGAATATTTTGCGAATTATGTCATCATTGCGCGAGTGCGTGGAAATCGCGCCGAATGCGGAAATTACGGTGGAGGCTAATCCATCATCCGACCTCGGCGAATTTCTGAACGGCTGTTCGGCGGCGGGAGTGAATCGCCTGTCGCTGGGGATGCAGTCGGCTGTACCACGTGAGCTTGCCGCAATCGGACGCAGGCATTCCCCCGACGATATTCTGCGGGCTATGGACTGTGCACACTCGGTCGGAATCGAAAATATCTCGCTTGATCTGATGCTGGGTATCCCCCACCAGACGAGCGACTCGCTGAACACATCGCTTGAATTCATAAACAAAAGCGCGCCCGCCCACGTTTCGGCATACATGCTGAAAATTGAGGAAGGCACGCCTTTTTATGATGCGCGGAATTCACTGATAATTCCCGACGACGATGGCATGGCTGACCTCTATGAGCAGGCATTTTCCGCGCTTGAGGGATTCGGCTATGCTCAATACGAGATTTCCAACGCCGCGCGAAATGGTATGGTCAGCCGCCACAATGTCAAATATTGGAATTGCGACGAATACATCGGATTAGGTCCCGCCGCACACGGATTTTTCACAGGCAGGCGGTATTTTTTCGGGCGCAGTCTGACAGATTATCTGAACGGCATCGAGCCGCAATTTGACTGCGTCGGCGGCACAGAAGAGGAATATGTCATGCTTCGGCTGAGACTGGCGGAGGGATTGACGGAGTGCGGCATGGTCGAGAGATTCGGTCACGGAATCCCTGCGGAAATTCGAAGCAAAGCGGTACATTTTGAGAAATTCGGTCTGTGCCGCTGTGATGAAAAGAGAATTTCTCTCACACGGCAGGGCATGCTAGTGTCAAACGCGATAATTGCAGAGTTGCTGGATTGATAATTTGTGCATTCATTTAAAACACAGGCCACAAAAAATCACACATATTTTCAACAAATCTATTTACTTTTACAAATCAATATGTTAAAATTGATTGTACTTACACAATGAATTATGAAATTTGCATAAAATACGTCAGCTTTAAGGTGATTTTCAAATTTTTCAGGTGTAATGATTTCAAAAAAATTGTAAAAGAGGTTGAATTTATGAGTTATTGCTCAAATTGCGGCGCGAGAATCAATGATGACGGCGTTTGCCCGAACTGCGGAAGTTTAAGCGAATCGAAGCTCCGACAGACGCAAAAAAAGGTGACCGAAGTAGTCGTCTGTTTTAAATCCTTCTTCTCCTCCAGACCGCTGCTGGCGGTTGAAAACGCTGCCAGAACCAAGTCTGCGTTTGTGTGGGTAGTATTCGGCGCAATGTATTTGGTCGCAACTGTGGCTGCCGCACTAAAATTATTCACAACTATTGACATTAACATTTTTGCCCTCATAGCTGACGAAAAAATGATGAACACTATCTCTGCGGCAAACGGCGAGATTTCGGGCGAAATGCTCGCGGCATTCGTCACGCTACTGGGTTATTCCGTACTCATGGCGGCATTCAGCGTGTTCGTGCTCGCCTGCCTGACTATGCTCGTTTTCCTCATGGCAGAAGAAAAACCGTCGTTTTCGCAGGCACTCAACATCACGACCGTAGCCGCATTTCCTATGACGCTCGGCATGGTGGCTTCGTTTATATGCTCATTTTTATCCATTCCGCTGTCAATATTGATGCTCACGGTCGGTCTGATGGCAAGCGCGGTGTCGTATTATTTCGGCATGCAGAAGGCTTCGTCATTCAAAAACAGCCCGTTTTGGGTATGCTTTGGTGAATTTATCATATGCGGAATGACAATGGGAGTATTCACATTCATACTGGCCAAGCTACTCTTTTAATTGACATCGGAAAGGCGGTTGCGTTACAATGGAGTCCATTTCATCTCTTGTCAAAAAACACTGCCACTGCGGTGTCAATATAATCAGCGGCTTACTGCTCATCATACATTCCGTCCTAAGCACTTTGCAGGCGGTGATGATTCCTCAGCCTGCAAACATAGCATGCTGCGCGGTTTTAATACTTATCACGATTTTTTGCTGGATGTATATATTCGGCTGCAAGGCTGGCTGCACACTTCTGCGCATTCCGCTGATTATTGCGGACGTGCTTAGCTTTTTGGCGGCACTGCTTTCCTTCTCACTCGGCGTTGTATTCATCGCCCACAGCGATGCCGAAGAATACATTGATCAGATTTTGACTAAATACGGCATCGAAAAATTTGAATTTACCCCGTATGTGCTCGGAATTGCACTTATCGTGATCGGTTTGGTATTTTTTGTATGCTCATTCTGCCTGTTGGCGGGCGTGAGATATTTTGGTTCAATAAAAAAATGTCTCAATGGCGAAATCAAGCGCAGCGGAGCAAAAATATTCGGGGTTTCGTGCATAATCCTCTTCGTTTTTGTGGCTATGATCGGTGTATTCAACACCGCCGCTATGCTGATGGATCTCAGCTTTTACAGTATGATAACTACAATGCCAAACAACATCGTATATATTAATTTTTGGCTGATGACGCTGCTGTTGCTGTTTGTGGGAATTTCGGCAAATTCTTTCAGCAGCAAGACATACGCCTTCAAGGTCTTTGAAAATCAGATGATGAAGGTCGAGTCAAACGCTGACGGCACGGTCTATGTTCCCATCAACGAGGAAAATGAAAAAACATTTGACAGCAAGGCGGATGAAGCTCCCGTAAAGCTGCCAACATCATTTGACAATATGCCCGTCAAGGCTTCTGATGATACTGCTGCAAATGAAAAGCACAAGCCTTACATCAAAGAAGGTCAGGTCGAAGTACCTGAATCTAACAAAAAGTCGAAAGAGCCGCTCGCTTCGACCGGCGAAAGCGACATCATCTAAACTAAAAAACCTACGGCATTTCAAATCAAATGTCGTAGGTTTTTTTATTGTTTCAATTTAATTGCCCTGACCGGTCAAAACCACCTTAACAGTGCGAAGTATGATTTTTACATCTACCCAAAAACTGCGCTCATGTATGTACTTTATATCGAGCTTCATCCAATCGTCAAATGAAATGTCATCGCGATTGTCGGATGCCTGCCAATAGCATGTAAGACCGGGCTTTACCTGAAGGCGGCGGCGCTGAAATTTGTTATATGCGGCGACCTCATTAGGAAGTGCGGGTCTGGGTCCGACTACGCTCATGTCGCCCTTGATTATGTTGAAAAGCTGGGGCAGCTCATCAATGCTCGTCTTACGGATAAAATGTCCAATGCGGGTGATTCTGGGATCATCCTTTATCTTAAATACGGGACCGTCCTTTTCATTCTTGGCTTGGAGCTCATTGAGAAGCTCCTCCGCATTGCATACCATAGAGCGGAACTTATATATTTTGAATTCCTTGCCGTCTTTGCCTACTCTTACCTGAGCAAAAAGCGGACTGCCGTGCGGGTCGTCAATAAAAATTATCAAAGCAACCACAAGCAACAGAGGACTGAGAACTATCAGTGCAAACAGGCTTGCCAGAAAATCAAAACTGCGTTTTAATATCCTATAACCTAACTTATTGATTGAAATTCTGCTCAATTTTCGATTATAGCATCTTCTCACATATGCTTTTGAATTTTGCATAACCTTATCAAATGATGTCATTAAAAACCATCTCCAGAACTTATAGGGGATACGAAATATGTAATAATCATCAAAATTCGCTTGATTTATTATAACACAACTTTTAAAATATTACCACATGTCTTATAATAGAATATTACTGATTATTGGATAAATAAATTATCTATTTGTTACAAAAGAATTAAAAGCTTTTCTATTTTGTTAATGTTTGACATAAATTTATGTTCTAATAATAAATATACCCGTCATACAATTGCATATTTTTATTTGTTTTACCCAAACAGCCAGCTTGCATTGATAAAATAGAAAAATATTCCTATAAATATTTCAGTTCACGAAAAATGCCGACAAATCCAGCAAAAACCTGAATCAATCGGCATTAGTATCCCCCATTTACAAGCTGACAAATAATCGCTTGAAATCTTTCGTCCAATAGCGTCAAAAATTTTTTCACTTGTAAAATTTTTCTACTCAAACTATATTTCAAACTGGCTGTTGTAAAGATTTGCATAAAATCCGTTCTTGGCGAGCAATTCATCGTGATCGCCCTGCTCGATGATATGCCCGTCCTTCATCACCAAAATCACATCTGCGTCGCGAATAGTCGAGAGTCTGTGCGCCACGATGAAG
>JBGUUF010000067.1:0-11209 GCA_045133435.1 Acutalibacteraceae bacterium | reverse complement strand
ATAATCCTGCTCTGTAAGCCGCTGTCGATAGCACTTTACAGCCTCGGACTGGTGACAGTCGAGGGTTTCACATCGTGGATGCAATAGAAAATAGACTAAAATAACCTAACCTACAATGGGTTTCCAAAGGGGCAAGGCTCCTTTGGCAGGTCCAGGGCAGCGCCCTGGTGGGGTTGTAGGGGCAAAGCCCCTGCAAACCAAAGTGAAAGACAAACCCAAAATAGAAAGAAAAAACATATGCGAAGCATATGCCATAAAATAACCAGCAATGAAAATCGAAGATTTTCGAGCGGACGACACGATATAAACTAAAAAAGGCAGTCGAATAAGCCTGCTAAAGATAAAAAGCTATTATGGATAAAAATAAATATAAATCGTGATTAAACAAAAAACTTCGGTCTGTTGTGATTTGATTCACTAATGACCGAGGTTTTTTGTTGTTCTGATTTGGGTTATCTCTTGACGACCACTCGAAAAATCTCCGATTTTTCATTGTTGGTTTTTATTATGCGAAGCTACGCTTCGTGTATTTCTTTCTGTTTTGGGTTTGTTTTTCACTTTGGTTTGCAGGGCTCTGCCCTGCACCCGCGATGGGCTCTGCCCCTCGACCCCGCCAAGAGGGCTCAACGGCCATTCGAAGAATGGCTGTGTCCCCTTTGGATTCCCATTGTTGCGCAGTTTATCTATTTATTTAGTCTATCTTCCTATTCGCCGCCAAACAGCTTCTTGAAAAAGTCTGTGATGGATGTGGCGGTCGTCGGCTCTGTATCCTCTGTACTCGGGTCTACCACCGGCTCATAATAGCTCTTATTCATAAAGGTGATACCCTTGACCACATCATCCTTGACCGCATATTCAATGATCCAGCTACCCGTGATATAGTCATAATCCATCACGGAATTACAGCCGTACTGAATCACATAATCACAGTCGGCAAAGCGATAGGAATTTTCCTTACCGTAATAATAATTCTCCAGATAGCTATCAATGCCGTAAACCTTACCGCCTACAAACGTATATGCATTCTCGCCCGCAAGCAGCATATTAAGCTTATTCTGGTCGGTGATAACGTCAGATGCCTTATAAAGAGTCGTCGCACCGCCGTTTACACAAAGGTAGCTATCAATAACTTCGGTCATCGCTGTGCCTATCTTGATATTTCTCACAGGCTCGATCGCAAATTCTTCCGCAAGCCACGTCACCGAGCAGATATTACAGCCGGCTTCCTTATTGCCTTCGTACCAGTCCCAATCTGTTATGGAGCTGCTGCTGGTACTGCCTGTTGTCTGATTTTCAAACGAAACCTCGCCATAGCCTGCAAACGGAAGCACCGGCTTGACATCCAGCGTAACTACGCCGTAGGCAGAGATCAGTGAAACCTCAACATAGCCGTCCAGCGCGTATTCCGTCGCGTTCCATGTGAACGATGTGGGATTGAGCGCCGTCACGAAATCCTCAAGCGTCTTGAGGTCTGCCGCGATGCTCGACACATCTTCATAATTAAACTCACGCTTGCCGTTGGAAATTATCTTCTCAGCGGTCGTGGGTGAAGTATTTTCTGTAGTGTCGGCAGCCGATGTAGTGGTGGTTATCACAGTCTCAGAGGAGGTCGTAGCCGCCGCAGTGGTTGACTTTGTCGCCGCAGTGGTCGAATTCTCGTTATTGATCATCTCTTCATAAACGCTCTGCATCGTGTCGCCGTCATTTGTAAAATCATTGACGCTTCTCTCGGCAAACGGTACTACGGTAGTGTTGTCATTGCCTGTATTATCGCTGTTTTCGACCATAGTCGAGCTATCGTTGGCAATAGCCGAAGCGTTGTTCTTTATATCCAGTATCTCGGCAGCGATAGCCACTGTAACTGCCACTGCGCCTGCCAAGCCTATACCTATAATTCTTCCTGCCCATACATTATTCAATTCAAACTTCATAAACGCATACCATCCTTTCCTTTGAGAGTCTGCGGGATATTAAATATTAATTAGTCTAACAAGCTTGCGTTGTAAAATCTCACGCCGACCACCTTGTGATCCTTTGTGGCATATTCGATATACCACTGACCTGTCTCTTCGGAGGTGTCTCCCAGTGAATTGTAGCCATAGCGGATGATGTTGTTGCACTTGCCGTTAAACGGATACGCCTCGTTGTTGTCCTTGTAGAAGGAACTGAGGTAGGTGGCGAGTTTGTATATCTTGCCGCCGATATATGCGGACTTGTACTGCTTGTAGGACTTGAGCTTCGCCGAGTCGGTGAGCACGTCAGTGCCTTCATAGAGCAGATAGGTCTTTTCGGCGGTGCTAAGATTGAGATAAGCCGCAGTCACTGCGTCGTAGCTCGTGCCGACCTTGATACCTCTCGGCATATCGAATTTCATCGTATTGGAGAAAAGCACCACTTCAAGCAATGTACATGAATTCGACTTGCTTGCCTTGTAGACCGTCCAGCCTGTGACATCGCTGCCCGAACCGCTCTTCTCTCCGCCAACCGTGTAATCGGACGATTCGTAAGGCACGCCTATCACAGCATAACTGCCGTCGGAAGCGATCAGCTTGACTGTGACCTCTGATGCCGCGCCCATATTCTGAGTGTTCCACTCATAGGAAACAGGGTTGACCGCCGAGACAAACTCGCTGAATTTATCCGCGCTGTTGCTCAAGCTGTCAATGTCACTGCGTCCGAAGTGAGCGGCATTAGTGACTGTCGGCTCGGACGAAACATCGTCGGACGAAGTGGTATCAGCGGTATTTGATGAAGTGGTGTCGGTATCATCGGGCTGGCTGTCGTCAAAGGGAACGACTAGATTGCCGTCAGATTCCACCACATTTTCGGACACCGTATCATTTTCATTTACATCGTTGGCGTTGTTGCCTGAAACGGTGTCAACCTTATTGTTCCCCGTCATCCCCGATATTGCAAAGAAAAGCAGAATTATCACCATGACTGCCGCAAACGCAGAGCCAAGACCTATTATAATACTTTTTGTTTTCTGATCCATAATTACAACTCCCTGTCAATGCACATCTTTATCAATAAAATAATATGTAAAATGCTCTTGCTTTCTACTATTATGATAAAATAAATCTGCTGATTCGTCAATAGATATTGAGCAAAAACAAATTACGATTTCGTCATATCATTGCATATTCAGCGCCCTCTTTGTTACAGTAATGACAACTTTGTAATACTCCTTGAAATCATCACAAAATCCTACAGCGTATGTACTTATGATACCCCGTTTCGGTTAAGATTATACGTTTTACAGATTATTTTTTTGTAAATTATTTGTCCGACCCCGAGACACCGCGATTTTTCAGCCTTTTCTCGCGCTCGCGGTAGTCGGGCATATATTGGTATATGAATCTGTAAAACGCGGGGCTGTGGTCATGGTGCTTTATATGCGCCAGCTCGTGCACCACCACGCAGTCGATTACCTCGGGCGGGTGTTGCATCAGCAGGCATGAGAAACACAGGCTGTTGCGCCCGCTGCAACTTCCGAACCGTTTGCGCGCCGAGGTTATCTTAATGCCGGTGGGCTCGACCCCCATGAGCGCCGCAAAATGCGCCACTCGCGGAGGTATGTATTCCTTCGCCAGCGCGGTCAGCTCCCTGATGCGCTCATCGGTCAGCTCTGCGGCAGACTCCATTCGCCTGACTGCGGCGGGCATGTGCTTTTCTATCCATTGTTCGTGCCGCGATACCATGCTGTCGATGTCCTTTTTCGGCATATTCAGCGGAGCGCGCACGACTATCTCGCAATTATCGTCTATGCTCAGACTGATGGTTTTGCGTCTCGACCGAACAAGCTTGTATTCTCGCATGTCCAAATCCTCCTTTAAAAACTGTATGTAATAAAAGTCAATAGCATTACTTATTGCAATATTTACTTAAAATCTGCCAAACAGATTTCAATCAAAACACGGCTGAAAAGTCCTGATTTCAGCCATGTTTTGATATTTTAAACTATTTGTAATTTGTTATAAATAAATTATATTTCGTTATATTTTATAATTTTCTTAGCCAATGCGGTCAAATATGGAATATCAGTCTCCCTTTTTGAGTAGCTGTTATTAGCAATAAATATCAGCATTACCAGCGCCGCCACTCTCAGCAAGGACATCACCATGCCGCACAGCGATACACCGAACGGCACGTTTGATGTGTCGGTTATCGTACTGTTGAGCAGCTCAAAACCCAACGCCGAAGCCGTCATAATAACCGCCGCAAATGCCGACTGCACCGCGCAAAGCTTGACAAACCCGCTCTTGCGCTCAAAAATCGCCGCGATCACCGGAACTATACAGCAAAAATACCCGACGCGCGGAACAAAGCTGATTATAAGCGGCAAAAGCGCCGCCAAAGCCGCCGCTTTATTCTCGTCCAGCCCGAAAAAGGTTGACTTGCCGATTTTATTTTCCTCCATAACTATCGTTCCTCCTCTGTTTTAATTTTAACCTCGAAAATCACTTCAAGGTATACACACTCTCCACATTCGTCTCTACATTGCGGAAAGTGCCCTCTTTGCCGTCAATAGTGTAATACAGCCGCGTTACCGTGCCGTCCTCATAGGTTATTTCGAGCATGTCGTGACCGTTTTTGCGGCGGGTCTTGTATGTGCCCTGCTTGTGGACATGCCAGCCGTCGTCCGACTTGACCGAAACTATGGTTTTGCCGCTCGCCGTAAATTCGGTGATAATATTCGGACTGCCGCTGCTGTCGTAGGAAACCACCCATTTGCCGGTCACGCCGTCGGTAAAGAGCGATGCGACGAAGATAACCAGACAGACCGCCATCACTGCAAGCACACCGCAAACGCTCCAGATGCCCTTTCGCAGCTTGGATTTTTCCGCGTCATTGTCGTTTATCTTTAGTTTCAGACCTTTAAACATTATGTAATAATACTTATCTAATATTACATTCAGGAATGGGGCGGTCTTCGCATCGAACTTTCTGTAGACCTTGCCGATTTTATTATGTATGAGGTCGCTGAAGAAGTCTTTGCACTTGACCGCGAGCGCGTCGAATTTTTCGCCTATGCGGGTGAATATCTTGTCTGCGCCCTCCTCCTCGGGGAATTGGCTCAATCGCTTTGCCGATTCGGACATCTGAGGCGGCTGGCTCTCCGCCGCCTGAATTTCCGTCTGAGAAATCTCCGCCGCCGCTTGGGCATTATCTGGATTCTCCGACTGCTCGAGCTTTGCATAGCTTTGGTCGAGCTGGTATCTTTCCAGATCGGAAATCCCATCGTCAAAATAATAATCCGCCAACAGATCATCGTCCTTGTTGCTCACCATGTAGCGGATCTTGGCGGAAATGACCTTGTGCTTCTCATCCACATCGCCCTCAGAATAAATTTCGCCTGCATCGTCACCGTCTTTTGAGAAAAAATCGGTGAGGTCAACAGGGCGAAACTCCGTGCTTGTGAAATTTTCCGAGGGGTTCAAGCCCGCTGTGGATTCGTCAAATTCAGCGTCGGCGGGCTTGTCGAACTTCATCACAGGAGAAAATGAGGTGTGAAGTTCATTCTCGGTCTGCTCTATCTTGTCGCCACGCACCGTGGCGATATGCCGGCGCACGCGGGTCATCGTATCACCGTCCGGCTTTGCCAGCTTAGCGGATGTGCCGCAATTCGGGCATCGCTCCGAGCGGGCATTGAATTCCACATTGCACCTGGGACACCTCATCTCTGCATTCTCCTTTCAAATATTTTTTTAAGAGGCTTTCTTTAAATTCCACACTGTTCCGTTCGAGGTGAATTCCAGCTCACTGTCTGAAATAAACCGCGCGTCGCCCGAAACGGTACTGTTGCCGTTCATGTATTCTTCGATCCCGTTAAGTGTGATGGCGCATTTTCCGCCGTCCTCCACCTGATATGTCCCCTCGAATTTCTGCGAGATAAACAGCGCCTTGATGGTGCAGGTGCATTTGCCGTCATCGTCAAATGTGAATGTCGCGGGCATCGACATTGATTTATAAGGCAGTTCGGTTTCCCACTGCCCCACTATTTTTTGTTTCATGTTGACAGCCAGCAGCTCGTCCGGGACAGACGACACCTCGCTCGCCGAAGCTACATCCGACGATACCTCGGAAGTCTGCGCTTCATCCGATTGCACGGGGGGTTCCGAAGATGTCGCGGCCTGCACACTCTCCTCCGACAGCCCATCCGATACCGACGGGGAAAACGACTTGTCGGTAAACGTGTCGCTGAGCAGATTGCCAGATATAAACATCGAGCCGGCGATGGTGACGATTATCACCGCGATGGCTATGCACGCGATCATAAGACCCTGCATAGCCGCTTCGCTGTTGGTTTTGACATTCGGATTTTTTATCGGCTTGCGATCCTTGTCGTAATAAACGCGTTTGACCGCCTTCACAGCCTTGCCGTCGCTCGGCAGCGTCTCTGCCGCTTTTCCAAAATTTATATTCTGAGCACCGCAGCCAGCGCAGAACTTATCCTTTCTGGACAATTTGTGTCCGCAGTTTGAACAATACATACTTTAATCAATCCTCACTCCGTCCTAAATCAGGACGATCTACTCCTTGACCAAGTCTATCGACATTCCCAATCCTTCCATGTCGTTCAGCTCAAGCACCTTGCCTGTGATAGTGTAATACATATTAAAGGTATAGTCCATGTTATCCATAGGATTTTTCAGCGTGATTGACAAATACTGCTCGCCTTTTTCGTCCTTTTGCTCAACATAACTGCCGCTCAGACTTACGGGCGTGTCGTTGATGACCAGATTGACATACAGCGTGCCGCTGTCGCTGAATTCCCATGTGGAGCTGAATATGTCGCCCATCGTTTTGAGCGACTCTATCGGAATATCCTGCGATTCCACATCGCCCTTCCAGCGACCGACCAGCGGATCTGCGAAGGAATTGGCGTAGTTCCATATGCAGAATGCAGATATTATCACGAGACAAAGTGTGCAGATTATTCCCAAACCTCTGAAGCTGCGGCTTGTCAGCCTTCTGAACTGTCTGGGAGTGAGGGCGACGTACATCTGCCCCTCCTTGAGCTTTGGCAGGTCGTTCTTGCCGGTCACTGTGCCGGAAGCTATCGCTTGGGGTTTTACCACCTTCGGCGGAACTATCATTTCCTTGATGGTCTCGGGGATAGCCTCATAGAGCGGCTTCTCTTTGTATGCAGCGCTGTTGGCAGTTTCAATTTTTCGGGTCTTATCGTAGCCAAGCGTTTTCTTCTTTTGATTCGGGTCATCTGCGGGAGGGTCGTTTATCTCGGGCATCACGAGATCGTCGTCATCGTCGTCTATCAGCATGGGATTAAACGGCTTGTCCTCGTCCTCCTCCTTCGGCATGCTCAGATTCCAGTCGTTTTCAGGCTGACTCACTGCAAAGCTGTCCGACGCAGGCGTGGGAGTATCGGTGGAATACACGGGATCAAAGTTCGGCTCGGAGCTGTATAAGGGATTCGGCGATGTGGAATACATGGAGTTAAAATCCGGTTCCGAACCAATTCCTGAGTTCACCGCGCTTGTCTGCGGCATGCTGTCGTTGCATATAGCGCCGTATGAGCCGTAAAAGCCGTTATCCGCGCCCGAAGAGTTATGTAACGATCCGTTTGCGGACGGATCAACTGTGGGGGTAGGCACAGGCTTGTATTCTATCTCGGGCACAAACACAGACGGAGGCACCTCTTGCGCAGGCTGCGGCGGCTGTGCGGGTACATATGCCGGGCGCTCATTGGGAACGGCGGGATTGGGTGTGTCGGGCTGTGTCCTATCAGGCTCCGAAAATCTGTTAAATCTTGAATTCACGTTAATTTCCTCCTCCAGAGACGGTCTTTCGGGCATGGGCGAGCCGCACTTGGGGCAAAATTTTTCTCCCTTATAGGTTCGCCTGCCGCAATTTTTACATACCATAATTCTTCAGATTCCTTCTTTTCTGCTTTGCGGGTCAACATCTGACGCGGTTTAACCGCTGATGTAACTATTATACTACAGCAATCTTCAAAAATCAATGCGCCTGAATATGCTGTAATTTAATTATACTTCATTTTGGCGTAATTATTATGAAATAATAGAAAATATTCCGAAAACATACATAAAAAATTACACTCGCAAGGCATTTTGTGGAGAATTTATATTGAAATCAGCATGGAAATTGCTGTAATTCTCACATAATCGGGTCAAATAGTATTGCATTTTTTCTCAGGATAGTGTATATTTAATTCATAATTATTCTCACATTCAGACTTAATTTTAACAGAAAGGGAACGTGATTTTTTATGAAATGCCAGCATTGCGGCTGCGAAGTTAGTCAGGATTTTGATAAATGCCCCGTTTGCGGTGCGCCTGCATCACCTCAATACACCTCTTATCAGCCGCCAAACCCATATTTATATCCCCCGCAGAAACGCAGGTCGGGCGGTGAGATAGCTTCGATGGTCACGGCTATCATAGTCGCGGCGATCAGCCCGATAATCGCGATCATCGTTTTCTATGCAACGCTCATAGGCCGCACTTATGAGTACGCATCCGATCTCTCTGACTACGACGATTACTCCTATTCCTCCGGCTACTTCGACTACAGTTACGGAAATTTCAACTCGCCCGAAGTAGCTCCAAAAAACAAGCCTGTCGAGTTTGAAGAGGAACTCTACAGCTTCTCCAACGGCTACGTTAAAACTACCTACGAAGTGACGATGGAGGAAACCTATCGCGGTGACGCCGCAATCAAGCTGATGGGCGACGCAAAGATCCCCGAGCTCAACAGCATGCAGGAGATATTCGTGGTCAAATTCAACATCGAGATCACCGAGCAGGACACCCCCGCATATGTCACGCTGACCTCGCTCTCTGCCTCCGCCTCCAATTTGGATGCGTCGATCTGTCAGTCGCTCAGCCTTATTAATTACAAGGACAACACTCAGTTGCTCATGGAAGGCGAAAGCGGCACAAGATGGATGGCATTTGTGATCGACAAAGATGCAGAAAATCCTATCATTTCGTGGTACAACGACTCCAAGTACGAATTTTTCCGAAATTCCGAGGAATCAATATCCGACCCCTCCGCTGTGGTCGAGGGTGACGCTGTTGAATCTAGATCCAACGATGACGATACATCATCAGATGAGTAATTATTTTTAAATTTATAACAGAACGGAATATTTACTATGGGTAATTCATCAATAAATACAACCGAAAATCCCAAAAAGTTCAAATTCAGCGCTTCGGCCGCGTGGATAATATCGGCTATCGCAATTTTGGCGGTCTGCCTGATATTCTTCATCGCCACGCTTCTCGCCCTCCCCGGCACTCAAGCCGAGCCTTCGATATTTGACCTCAGCGGCATCGGCGCAACCAACGACTCACTGCTCATTTCGTGGAACTGCACGAGCGCGGCAGACGAATACATCATAAGCTGCACGGGGCCAAACGGTGAGACTGACGACCTTACTACCGACATAACTTTCGCCTCCATCAGCGGGCTTAAACCAGATTCCACCTATACGGTCGAGGTCGTTCCCGTGAAAAACGGGCAGAAATATTCGGCGCGCTCGGTGCAGTGCACTACCGAGCCGTACTGCGAAATAACCTCGATAACTGTCAACGAATGCACGTCCAATTCGGTCACGGTTTCATGGCAATACAACGGTAAGAACGAAGGCTTCACCGCCATCGCCTATGTTGCGGACATCGGCGGCAAGCGCCACCTCACCTCCGCCAAGGTCGATGTTGCCGCAGACAGCGACACTAAATGCACCATCAGCGGGCTTATGCCGGAGATGTATTACACTGTGGCGATCATGCCCAAAAGCCGCTTCAAGAAAATCGGCAAATTGAATTTTGAAACGCAAAATAATTCCATTTCGTATAAAAAGTTAAGTATTATACGCGCTGCAATATGTCCCGACGACACTCAATACACCAAAAATATCACCAAATTGACCTCTGTTACACCCGGCAAGCCATACAAAATTTCAATGATGATAATAGGCGAAGCCACGAGTCAAGACAAGGTGAACATGGCGCTTTATATCAAAAACAGCAGTGGACAGCTTGTTTCTGAGACAAATTATCCGAATATCTACACAAATCCCGACGAAGTATCCGCCGGCATGCAGCGTATTATTCTGCTCGACTTCACCGCACCCCAACAGCAGGATGAATATACCGCCTATCTCACATTTGACGGGGAACTCGTTCGCCGCATAGATTTTGACACATTTGCCGAGTAAAATATTCCAAGCCGTAATATTCAGCACAAATAATACACCCCCTCCGACGCATGGCAGGCAACCTAATTGCCATGCATCGGAGGGGGTTTTTGCAGTCAATTTAATTTATATCTTCGTCTTGCCGTCGTCAAACAGCTTGGTCTTTTTGAGCGCGAGTATCAGCGGGATTCCCAGAACCGTGCATACCACCAATTCACCCGCGCCGACCTCCAGCGCGCAGAGCCAGAACGGCAATTGATAAACAACAGCGAGTTCTCCGCCGACTATCAGCGCATTGAGCAGTACGGGCGGCAATATTGCGAGCAGCGGGATTCCCTTGAACTGAATTTTGCGCAGTGCGCGGGTCAGAATCGCGGCAATCAGCGTGGCGAAACTGCCGAAAAGTACGTCCAGCCAGCCGGCTATATTCGACCCCATCGCAACGCCCACGGCGTTGGAGATTATGCAGCCTACCGCCAATCCCGGCACAGCGGATGCCGTGAATACGGGCAGCAGCGTGAGCGCTTCCGACGCGCGGAACTGGATATTGCCGAACGACAACGGCGCGAGTATGAGGGTGGCGACTGTGTAAAGGGCGGCAATCATGCCCGCCTCAGCCATCAGTCTGCGCTTACCGTTGTTTTTCATTTTTAAAATCACTCCGTATTTTGATTATTCGCTCAAGATTTTGAGCAAGGTCAGGAGGTTACGACTGACCTTTTGGTATATTTAAACCCGGCAATTGCTTGATTTATTGCCGAATTTTAATGTCAAAAATTCCAAATTGTAATAAACTGCGTTTAATATAACTATTGGTCATCATCATTCCAGAGGTATATCGACAGGTCAACGGTGAAATCATCGCTCACCGCCACACCTTCATCTTCGAGCAGTTGACGCTGTACTTCCTTGCCGCCGAATGCAAATTCAGGAGCCAAACCGCCGAAGCGGTTGACTACTCTGTGGCAGGGAATTACGCCCGGCTCGGGGTTGCGGTGGAGTGCTGTGCCCACCACGCGGGCCGCG
>JBGUUF010000066.1:0-1144 GCA_045133435.1 Acutalibacteraceae bacterium | reverse complement strand
CCGCTCGGCGGCAACCGCAAAGGCGAATTCCGAACAGGACTGAACAGATTGACGGTGTTTTTCCTCACAGGTCTGTGGCATGGCGCGCAGTGGACTTTCGTAGTGTGGGGATTGTTCCACGGCGTATTCATGCTGCTTGAGACATATGCGATACACCCCGAAAAGTGGAAGCACAAAGCCTTGAGCCGAATTTACACGCTGGCAGTCGTAACAGTCGGCTTCACGATATTCCGCGCGAATAACATGGGGCAGGCTTTGGAATTTATAGGTGCAATGTTCGCTGGCTTTAATTTCACACACAACGGTTTGGCTATGCTGTGCGAAATTTTCAATTTCTACAACATACTAATAATTCTGATCGCGGCGATTGCATGCACGCCATGGCTCAAAAATAAGGCTGAGCGCATTTCTTCAAAGAGCATAGCCGCCAAGAAAACAGTCACTTGCTTCAAATATGTGGCAAGTCTCGGACTTGCCGCGCTCTGCATTTTATCACTCGCATCATCAACCTATAATCCGTTCATTTATTTCAGATTCTAGGAAGGGGGCATACCTATGAAAAAATTAAGAAAAATATGTTCATTCATCTACGTTTTCGCAATTCTCGCGGTATGCACCGTTCCTATGGTCGGAATGTTTGCAGGGTGGGGAAGTGAGTCCACCGAAAACCGCACACTGAGCGGGCTTCCCGAGCTGTTCACCGCGACAGAAGATTCCACCGAACTCAACACTGAATACACCGCCGAGCTAGGTGATTATGTTTCGGAAAATTTCGGTTTTCGCCAGGAACTTGTCACTGCAAATTCCGTTATAAATGAAAAGCTGTTTTTCCGCTCTTCAAACGAGAAGGTGATCTTGGGCAAGAATGATTGGTATTATTTCAATGAAACTCGCGATGATTACACAGGGCGCTCGGCATTATCGGAGCGCGGAATATACCGCCTGAAAAAGACGCTCGACCTTATGAACGAATACGCGGAAGCAAGCAATATCACAATGATATTCTTCTCGGCACCCAATAAAAACAGTGTTTATCCGCAGTTCATGCCGGCAAATATTCTAAAATCTAAAAATTCAAGCAACCTCGACAGGCTGAGCGAGTCAATGAAAAACTGCGATTATTACATCGACATGAAATCAGAGC
>JBGUUF010000065.1:0-1043 GCA_045133435.1 Acutalibacteraceae bacterium | reverse complement strand
GATTTACCTTTTCGGAAGCGGATGATCATTCCCTTTTCAGCCATTCCGTTAAGCACACGGTTGGCAGTTGCTGCGGAAACGGACAGCAACTTGCGAACGTCGCTGTTGGCGATTTCGCCGTGTTCTGAGAGGTATTCGAGGATAGCCTCTTCCCTAACTTCCGCTTTCGGCTTCACTTTTGCCGGTTGAGCGGCAACTTCCAAAAGCGCGTCCTTGATCGCCGACAGCATAAACTCTATGAAACAGGTAGAGTCGGCGACGTTATTTGCGTTGTTTATTGCCTGATAATACGCGCTCTGTCTGTCATGAATAATTGACTCGACAGGCACCCACGCGAACAAAGGATTCCACTTTGACAGCAACAGCGTGTGCCACAATCTGCCGACACGCCCGTTGCCGTCGGAGAACGGGTGTATCAACTCAAACTCATAGTGAAACACACAGCTCTTAATCAGGAGCGGGTTTTCATCATGTTCCGTCCAGTCAAGCAGCTCGGCGACCAACTGCGGAACATACGCGGGCAAGGTACCAAAATGCAGAATGTTGCCCTGCGAATCCACCACGCCGACCGGACGTGAGCGGAACTCTCCTGCGTCGTCGCGCAAGCCTCTTACCATTACCGAATGGGCGACGAGCAAATCGTCGATCAAATACGGATTCAGCTCGTCAAGTCTGTCATAGATTTCAAAGGCGTTCTGCACCTCTGCGATGTCCTTCGGCGGCGCCAATACGCGCTTGCCCGATACAACCGCCGTGACCTGATCCAAGCTGAGCGTATTCTGCTCGATCGCCAGCGAAGAATAGATGGTCTTGATTCGATTGCTTCTTCTCAACTGCGGCGAGCGTGCGGCTTCCGTCAGCGTTGACATAGAACCGACCAGCTCGGATATCTCAGCCGTCAGTTTTAAGATTTTCGTATTGATTTGAAACGGGTATTTCTGCATAACGATCACTCCGCTATCAGTATAACATTTCATCTCTCAAAAATCAATTCATCTCTCAAATTCTTTTCGGAAAATGAGAGATGAACTTTATACTATTCG
>JBGUUF010000064.1:0-4735 GCA_045133435.1 Acutalibacteraceae bacterium | reverse complement strand
ATACAAGCCGCCGTTCGCACTGAATCTTGCGACTGCGGCAGAGGTCTTTGCCATCTGCATCAGGGAGAAAATTCCCTCCTGCATTCTCGCGCCGCCGCTGGCACAGAACATGATGAGCGGAAGCTTGTGCTTGTCGGCGTATTCCACCGCCTGAGTTATCTTCTCGCCCGTTGCCGTACCGAGACTTCCCATGAGGAATCGGCTATCCATGACACCGACTACCGCTTGAATGCCGCCGATCGTTCCCAGTGCGGTGACAACGCACTCGTTGAGCGCGGTCTTTTCACTGACGTTTTCCACCTTTTCAATATATCCCGGGAATTTCAGCGGGTCGTTCGGCTCCATACCGCCGTTAAGCTCGCGGAAGCTGCCCGAATCGAGTATAATGCTGAGGCGGTAATATGCCGAAATCGGCTGGTGATAGCCGCAGTTGGTGCAGACGTAGCAGCTGCGTGAAAATTCATTTTTTGTGTATTCCGCGCCGCATGTCGGACACTTGACAAACACGCCGCTGTCGGGCACTTTGGACACCGGCTCTTCCGAATAGCTGTCGGATTTTGCCAGCATATCTTTAAGCGTTCTGAGCTTGTCTTTGCGCTCCTTAAATATATCTTCCAAAAAATTCTCTCCTCTCCGAGCTGCTGTTACTATCAGGATTCAGGGCTGCTGCATTTATCCCATGAGAGAATAGCATCTGTTTTCTTCTCAATAAAGCTCGTGTCGTAATTTCCTCTGATGAAATCGGGGTCGTGCATTATCAGATACGAAAAATCTGCGTTGGTTTTGATGCCCTTTATCATCAGTTCCTCCAATGCACGGCGCATTCTGCGAATAGCTTCCATGCGGGTGGGAGCGTGAACTATGACCTTGGCTATCATCGAATCGTAGTAAGGACTGGTTTCGTAGCCCGTGTAAAGCGCAGTATCCACGCGCACGTCGAATCCGCCAGGCACATGCAGGAAGTTGATCCTTCCAGGACAGGGGCGGAATCCGTTGGCGGGGTCCTCGGCATTGATCCTGCATTCGATGGCGTGACCTGTGCAGTGAACTTCATCCTGTGTGAAGGAGATCGGTCTGCCGAATGCTATGCGAATCTGCTCGCGAATAAGGTCGATGCCCGTGACCATTTCGGTGACGGGGTGCTCCACCTGAATTCGGGTGTTCATTTCGATAAAGTAAAATTCACCGTTGGGACTGAGCACGAATTCAACCGTACCCGCGCTGTAATATCCCGCCGCTTTTGCCGCATTGACTGCCGCCTCGCCCATCTTCTGGCGAAGCTCGGGGGTAAGCGCCTTTGAGGGGGATTCCTCAACCAGCTTCTGATTTTTGCGCTGAACCGAGCAGTCACGCTCGCCCAAATGAACCACATTGCCGAATTTATCGCCCAAAATCTGGAACTCGATATGTCTGGGATTGAGCACCAGCTTTTCCATATACATATCGCCGTTGCCGAAGCACGCTACTGCCTCGGACTGGGCGGAATTGAATGCATTTTCTATCTCTTCGGATGAGTATGCACGGCGCATACCGCGTCCGCCGCCGCCCGCCGATGCCTTGATGAGCACGGGATAGCCGATTTTTTCGGCAATCTCAGCCGCCTGCGCCGCATTCTCAACCTTGCCGTCCGAACCTGGAACAACAGGTACATTACTGCGCATCATCAATCGGCGTGCCGCCTCTTTGTTGCCCATCGCGTCGATAATGTCAGCGGAGGGGCCTATAAATGTAATGCCGCAGCTCTCGCACAGACGTGCAAATTCGCTGTTTTCCGAAAGGAAGCCAAAGCCGGGGTGAATTGCGTCACATCCCGTAGCGACTGCGGCGGCAAGTATATTCTTCATGTTGAGATAGCTGTCTGCCGCCTTCGCAGGACCTATGCACACGGCCTTCATGGCGAGCTGAACGTGCAGTGCGTCCTTGTCGGCGGTGGAGTAAACAGCTACGGTTTCTATTTTAAGCTCGCGGCAGCAGCGGATTATCCTCACTGCGATCTCGCCGCGATTTGCTACTAATATTCGCCTGAACATCTTACGATCATTCCTTTTTTGATTATATTCTGCTCACGCGGAACATCGGCTCGTCAAAGCCTATCGGCTCGCCGTTCTGCGCAACTATTTCTTCAATAACGCAGTCAAACGGTGCAGTCACATCGTTCATCATCTTCATTGCTTCTACAAGGCAGACAACGCCGCCTTTGTTTATCTTTTGACCCACTGTGACAAACGGCTTAGCATCGGGTGCGGATGCAGCGTAAAACGTACCGACCAGAGGGGACTTGATGTATTCCGCATTGTCCTGCTGGGGCTTGTCGGTCTTGACTTCGGATTCAGCCACCGCTGTCGGAACGGGAGCAAGCTGCGGCATTACGGGTGCAGGTGCAATGGCCGCAGGCTGCACGAATCCGCTCTTAGGCTGCTTGACGCCCTCTGCCTTTTTCAGCGATATCTTAGCATCGCCCAGCTCGAGGTCAAGGGCAACTACGCCCGAATTGTCAAATTTATCTATGAGTTCGATTATATCTTTCAGTTCCATATTCCCTCACCGTTTTGTTAAAATTTATTTTACGATTTGATAAGCCAAATCCCTCAAATATCGCGCATTTTTACATATAATGAAAGCCGACCGGGAGTGCTTGGTTTGGTCGGCTTCGTTTATCTGCTGTGATTATTTTGTGCTGTCAATGTAGTTGACAATATCGCCGACTGTCTTCATTTCAGCCATCTTCTCGTCCTCGATGGTAAGACCGAAAGCATCGCCGATAGCCATGTTGAGCTCTACAGCGTCGAGAGAATCTGCGCCGAGATCGTCGAACAGATTTGCTTCCATTGTTACTTCGTCTTCCTCACAGCTAAGTGTGTCAACGATGATTTCTTTTACCTTGTCAAATGTCATGATAGTTACCTGCCTTTTTATTTTTTGTGTGAATCTATTATCATTTCAACTATAATTTTCGTTCGAGTTTTTTATTTAAAAAATTATAATTAAAATAATTTAAGTGAATAATAGCATATTGCCTTATAAATGTCAAGTAAAACCATTAAAAAAATTTAATGAAATTTTTTTAAACATCATTTTATCATATTAATGGCCAGGGAAATCAATTTTTTGGGAAATTTGCTATTGTATTCGCCAAAATCCATTATCAATCGTAGTGCATTGCGCTCGTTCGGCTTCGCCTCACTTCTGAGGGCCTGCCCTCAGTCTCCCGCAAAGGCGCCGCCCTTGACCCGGCAGGGAGCCTGCCCCCTGCACCCCACGCCGCATACGCGGCTAATTATCGCTTCGCGCGTTTCCTTTTTTATTTTTCAAAATTGATTTCTGTGATTAATGGCAGTTTTTGGTAGATTTTTTGTTTTATTTGTGCTAGTATTGTATGTGCAAATTTTATCTGCCCGGAGGTAAAGTGAGATGAAAGTTCTCTCGTTTATCAAAAAAAATGTCGTAATGTGTGCGGCGATCGTCGCGGCGGCGGTCACATCCTTCATCATTCCGCCCGACGCTAAGTATCTGTCATACTTCGATGTTAAGACGCTGACCTGCCTTTTCTGCGTACTCGCGGTGGTATGCGCGCTGAAAAACATCAACTTTTTCTACATACTGGCACAAAAGATTGTGAAATCCTTCAAAAACATCAAGCTGTGTGTGCTCGCGCTGGTCTACATCACCTTCATCGGTTCAATGCTTATCGCCAACGATATGGCACTGCTCACATTTCTGCCGCTCGGATATTTCGTTCTCAGCAGCACCAAAAAACAGAAATACATGGAATTCACCTTCATCATGCAAAACATAGCCGCAAATCTTGGCGGCATGCTCACCCCGTTCGGCAACCCGCAGAATCTCTATCTCTACACCAGATACAACATTCCGACCGGCGAGTTTATGGGCATAATGCTCCTGCCTTTCATTATATCTATCGTGCTGATAACGGCATGCTGCTGCATATTCGTCAAGAATGAGCCGCTCGTCGTGGAGGACACTCCATCCAAGCTTGAGCCTAAGCGCACTGCCCTATACATGATACTTTTCGCTCTCGCCATCGCAATCGTTTTCAGAGGTATCCCCTACTGGATAGGACTGATAGTAATTCCCGCTGTGCTGCTTTTCGCCGACAGAAAGGCTCTCAAAATGGTGGATTATCCGCTGCTGCTCACATTTGTGGCATTCTTCATATTCGCCGGCAACATGGCGCGCATTGACGTGGTGCGGAATGTTTTTGAATTCCTGCTCGGCAAAAGCACACTGATTTTCAGCATTCTCTCGTGTCAGGTCATCAGCAACGTCCCATCGGCGATCCTGCTCTCGCAGTTCACCGACAACTACCGCGAACTGCTGCTCGGTGTGAACATCGGCGGCGTGGGTACGCTGATCTCGTCACTCGCCAGCCTTATCACTCTCAGAGAATACACAAAAAACAATCCCGGCAAAACCGCGCACTACATAGCGATATTCTCCGCATTCAACTTCGCTTTTCTCATTATTCTTACGCTTGTGATGTATTTCATCTGATAATTAAACAAACAAAAATCGGGAACGTATTTATTAAAGTACGTTCCCGATTTTTTATTAAATTTAGATCGTTAAATTAAAATTTAGAAATTGCAATAGGAAAATGCAATTTTAATAAGCAATGAAAAAAGTGAATAAAGATAGCAACAAATCTAAGCAGCATAAATAATATCAAGCTGCATTTCAAAGAGTTCCTCGGGCGTACGGTAATTGAGGATCTTTC
>JBGUUF010000063.1:0-15554 GCA_045133435.1 Acutalibacteraceae bacterium | reverse complement strand
AAATCTGCGCTCAATTCCCGTCTGTCGGGCGGCTTTCAGTTTCGCTCTCGGTCTGTCTCTCTGCGACAGCCTTAGTATAATATCATATCTGATTGGGTTTGTCAAGTCTTTTTTTCATGTTTTTTCGACTTTTTTTAATTTTATAAATTCATCCTCCGAATATTCCTTTATTTATAGAAAAGGCGTGCTTAAATTCCACCCTTTCTTAGCCATTCGGCATATTCATCGCTCTGGTCGGCGGTTCTCTCATTATATAGCTCAAGATTCCTGCTCGACGGCAATGCGTTCAGAAAATCATCAGCTATTCTATCATCCCGACTTATAAATAATGTGCTGCTTCCGTCCCATGCGACAATTTCAATGCTTGCCATTGGGTGCTGAATGCTCACGGGATTTTGCCAAAAGCCTCTGTATCCATCCGCATAGGGCAGATCACACATGAGTATCTCTTTTAATTTGTATTTCTTGTCAAATCCCGACAGTACGCCCCATATCCACCGAGAATCATTCTGCTCCACCATATCGGTCAACTCATCGCCGCTCAGCCAACCGTAATTTCTCGCATTATACACATTCAAGCCACATTCGCAGTCGGTAATCAGCCAATTGTAATCCCTCTGCACATCGTTTACAGCTTTAAAAACCTCTTTTAAATACGTCTGTCCTTCCTTTTCCAAAATTGCACCTTTCACATTGATTCCTCCGTTCGCAAAATCAAAATTCAGCCGACAGTTCTCCCGCCGACTGAATTTTCTATATATATGTTTATTTCTTCGCGGCTTTCTTCTTGGTCGAATTCTTCGCAGGAGCCTTGCCCGAGCGTGAACCCGCCTTAGCCTTGCTCTGCTCGTAGTTCCCAACAGTCGATTTCTGCGCCACCTCGCCCTGACGGATCTTCTCCTCGACCTTGCGGCTGAGCAGTCTGCGCGAATCAAACGACGACTGCTCGCGGACCGAAGTCTGCTTCAGTTCGTCCTTCTTTACCGCTCTGAGTGGCGGGAACTGCGCTATCGGACTTATGTCAGAGTAATCCATCTGTATGAATTCTGCAAGTTCGCGCGCCTTCTGCTCGCTGTCGGCCTTGAATATATAGAAATAATCGCCCGTTATCTCCACGCCCGTGTAGCTTCTGCCGTGACGTCTCAAACCGGGGCGCAGCTTGGTCATCACGCGGTCGTGGGAATAGCGATAGCTTCGGTCAAACCGCCTTGTAACATACACAGTGGTTTCGGGGGAAGCGTGGTAATCCATGTTCATGCCCACCTTGTCAGCCGCCCACATGTGGCAGACATCGCTGCTGCCGCTGCATGCCATAGCATCGGCGAAATACTCGTCGGGCGGCAGGAATGACCAGTCAAGCAGCACAGTCTCCTCCCCCACAGCGAACGTAAAGCCAAAAAATCCGCTCTTCACGCCCACAGCGTCCACGATATTTGCCACCGTCTCGTTGAATTCCTCGCCCGGGTCAACGCTGAAAAATGACAGCAATTCTTTCTTCTCGGCAATTATTTCAGGCACGTTCGAGAATTCATAGACCGCCGAGCCGACGATCTTGCCGTAGCGATTGGCAAGACCGCAGCATTTTATTATCCGTCCCTCGGGCACATCAATATTTCCGTCGCAGTCTCTGTCGGCGACCTTAATGCCGACGGATCTTATGACATCCTCCACGCGCTCGCGGTTGTAGACTCTCTGCGCATAATTGAGGTCAAAGCCCACCACGTTGAAATCCCTGCGCAGGCTCGCCTCCAGCACCGCCCAATAATCATTCAGCGATTCGATGACATCGGGACGTCCGTACTTGTGCGAAAAAAACGCCACCGCGCGGTATACCGCGTCATAATTGTGCAGGTCGTCCACGCGGTAATAATCAGTCAGACATCCCCTCAGACCATAGGGGAAGTCCTCCTCCACCGCATCGCCTATACCCAGCACATTGACCCCCAGACCTCTCAGCGCGCTGACATATCTCCAGCGCCCCTCGGGATAATTGGGAGAAATAAAAATAACATTCATCCGTTGATTCCTCCGATACTTCCTGTAGTACATCGTCATACTTATATAATAGCAGATTGCGGCGATAATTAAAAGCAAAATATAAAAAATAAGAGAGGAATTTTTTCATTCCTCTCTTTTTACGTCAAATCTTGCCGCCCGGTTGGTCGGAATCCGCCGTATTTCTGTCAGATTGGTTCAGCACCAGTCTGCCGCCCGACTTGTCAGCTATCGCGCATATCTCCTTAAACGCGCTCTTGCAGCGGTTCCACTCGCTCTCGTCGGTGAATATGTCAGGGCACTCCTCCGCCGAAACATAATTTGCCGCAGGCACCGCCATGTATTTCAAATGCGCCTGAGAATCCTCCTTCGGCGAATTTTTTATCATATATACAGGGTCATACACCGCCGAATTCACGCTCACCGAGCCATCCTTGCCGCGAACTGCCTCGACCGTCACCACCATGCTCTGCGACATCGCATCGGTGTAATCCTTGCGCCCCGTCATATCGGCAAAAAGGCATCCAAGCGAATAAAACACATAGCATTCGCCCGCGGCGCCGTCCTGCTTGCACTCGATGACCTCACAGCCGAGCGTGACATACGCACCGTAGCCCACAATAACATCTGCACCCGCCGCCGCGATCTTCTGCGCCGCTTTCTTCATAAAATCAGTTTCGGCTTTGTCCGCAGATGTGCCCCAATTGACACACACCACGATAAATTCCGCCCCGCGGTTCTTCATCTTTTTAATGTCCTGACCGATACGCTCGGCGGCGCTGTCGGCATCAGCGTCCAGCTTGATCATATACTGCTTCTGCTCGTCGGTCAGATTGTCGTAGGATCTCGCGCTCACGCAGTCGTAACCCGCCAGACCCACGTTGATTCCGTTTATCCGCACCACACTGGAATTCAGCTTGTCCGGCTCGGTGTCGGTCAGACCTATCACACCCAGAGAATTGCTTTTGAGATTAGCCACTGTGGCGCACATGCCGTCGTAGCCGTTGAGGAAGGCATAGTTGTTCGCGCCGAATATGTAATCAACACCCATCTCTGAGATGGCCGAAGCAAGCTGCGAGGGATAATTGTTGCCCTTGCCCAGACCGCAGACCTCGACATTCCCGCCGTTTATATCCACCTGCCCGCAAAGTCCGGCAATTGATATATCGCCCTTCATCACCTGCGCCAGCTCCGCCATATAATTGCTGAAATTATACCCGTTTTCGACCACGGCGGAATCAATAATATCCTGCGAGGGCATAATATTGCCGCCAAAGGTCAGCGTAACACTGCCTGCGCCCACTTCGTTATCCGACTGTCTGGTGTCCACAGCCACCTCGTGACTGCCCGAATTCAGGCTCACCGAAATAAGTATCGCACCGATTATGCTGACGAAGCCAACCACCAGCACCGCGCAAAGCTGGGTAAATCGGTCGGTGTTTATGCCGTCAACAAGCCTCCTGCGCGGACGGGCATTGTTCTCCGTGCCCTTTCCCGCAGGATTCTCCGACGGATTTCCTTTATTGAATATATCATTAAAAGTGACCGCCGCGCGGGCAAAAAATCCCAGCACGACAGAAAGCAGCTTTTCAAACGGATTCTTCAACCAAACACCCCCGACAGGTTATATACAGACAGATAATTACTGCGGTTTAAACAAACGACAGCAGCCAATCCACAGCGGTCGAGCCGACTGTCATAATAATGGCGGCACACAGCACGCCGAGCAGGATAGTGGGAAATGCATTCTTCACGCGCATGTCCAGCAGTGACGCGATCAGCGCGCCCGACCATGCTCCTGTTCCCGGCAGCGGTATCGCCACAAACACAAACAAGCCCCATTTGCTGTATTTCAGCACCTTGTCCTTGTTCTTTTCCACCTTGCCCTCGAGCCAGTCGGCGACAGGCTTGAGCAGCTTGGTCTTCTTGAACCAATTGATGATTGGACGTATCAGCCAAAGTATAAACGGTATCGGGAATACATTGCCGATAACCGATATGAGCAGTGCCTCCCACACAGGCATGTCAAACGCAAGTATGCCAAACGGGATAGCGCCTCTGCACTCGATAAAGGGAATCATTGATATAAAAAACACAGCCAGTTCAGGCGGAAAATTCTCTTGAAAAAATAATTGTATCGCTTCTATCATTATTAATTCGCCCCTCAATTAAAAAAAATCATCAGACACGCTACATTATACATTATGTTACATATAATTTCAACCGAAAAATATTTTTATTCGGCACTGCCGCGATTTGACAAGTAAGCAATATATTGATAAAATATATTCAAGGGATTTAAGGAAACGCTGATTAAGTCGATTCAGACCACCCTCAGTAACGGATTTTCGTGCGGTCGAATCGACGGCAAAGCCTTTAATCAGCGTATCCTGAATTAAATTTTTTAAAGGAAGATATGATTGATATGATGATCAACGAAGATGCCATCGTTTATAGTTACGATGTAAATGTCAATATGCTCAACGGCAGCAGAATCATGAAGCCTTGCGGCTATCAGACCTTGATGAACGAGATCGCCGAGATGCACTTAAAACAGCTCGACCTCACCATCGACCAACTCGCAAAATTCGGCATGGCTTGGGTGCTTATCTCCGCATCGTTTGAAATAATCAACCCCATATGCAGCACTCTCCGCGTTCAGGCGAAAACATGGCACTCCGAGCAAAAGGGCATGACCTTCCGCCGCGACTTCGCCTTCACCGACGAATCGGGCAAGCCGCTCTTCAACGCCGCTACATATTCCGTGCTGCTCGACCTGAACACCCGCAAAATAATCCCCCCTGTCGGACTGCCCTTTGACCTCGGCAAGCCGCGCAAGGATTATGCCATGAAAGCCGCCTCCCGCCTGCGCAATAAGGCGAACATGAGTCCCTGCGACCACCGCAAGGTATATCCCAGCTACATCGACAGCATAGGTCACACCAATAACTGCCACTACAGCGAATTTGTCTATGATGCCTTCAACGAGCAGGAGATCGACGACCTCATCAACATGAGCCGCATAGATATAGCCTTCATCTCTGAATTGAAACTGGGCGATAAATTTATAGTGCGCCGCGGTCACGAAAAGGACGGCTCGCTGATAATAGACGGTATAAACGAAACAACAGGCAAAGAATCCTTCGCCTGCCGCATAAAGTTTAAATAAATCAGACAACCAAAATAGGATCGGCCGTGCTGTTGTGATTGACAGCACAGCCGATTTTTAGCTTGCACAAGAATTTTTAATATTAGATATTCCCTAATCTCTGACCTCAACGCCGAGCAGCTTAACCAGTCCTATCGCCTGCACGGTGTCAACTATCGCGCCCTCCAACTCACCGCCGACAAACACCATCCCGTTTATCTCGTTGCCTCTCAGATCGACCGACTTGAGCGGAGTGTGGCAGAAATTCGTCCCCGAAAGGTCACAGCCGGAAAATACAAGCTGCTTGACGCGGCACTTGTCCATAGACGCGGAATTCATGTCGCAGTCCTTAAATTCAGCATTGGTGAAGCGCACCTCGGAGAAATTGGCAAAGCGGCAGACCGTTGACTCAAACAGCACATTGTTGACGATGCCGAAAGTGAGGTTGATGCCCAGGATCTTGCTGTTTTTAATTTCGGTGCGCATTATCGACCCTTGACTCATATAGAGCAGAGAGAGGTCGCACCCCTCAAAAACGCAGTTGTTAAAGCTCACGCCCTCAAACTGGCAGTTGCGGAATTTACAATTGCGAAAAACGCAGCCAGAAATTTCCACATCAGATATATTCAGTCCGTCTATCGTCTCATCAAAAAAGACAAAATCTCTTACATCCAGCTCATTCATATCCGCATTGATCAGCACATCAAGCGCGGATTCGCTGGTAGTCATATGAACACACAACTGCGGTGTCTGTCGTCTCATGTTAATTATCCTCCCTGCTGCATCATTACAATATTGTTTCCTCAATAATAAACCGTTAGAATTTTATTATATCAAAAAATATACTAAATTCAAATACCTTTTCTTGCAATAAAATAATATTTTTTCTTAATTTTCTATGACTTATTAAAAAAATAAATTCACACCCTTGTCATTGACAAAGCCGCACAATCATAATAATATTAATATGAACCGATAAATAAACGAAACAGGGTGATAGAAACCATGAAACTCAGAATAAAGAGAATACTAGCCTTGCTGTGTGCGACATTTGCCGCCGCACTGATGCTGTGCTCCTGCGGCTCCGACCTCGACGGCACATGGACCTCTCAGGCCGACCCCAGCACCAAGATCCACTTCTCGGGCGACAAGGTCAAAGTCACATACGACGATTTCAAAATCAGCGGCTCATATGAATCCGACGACAGCGGCAACGTAGTGCTCACACTGACCGACGACAACGGCAATATCTTCAAGATAACCGCCGAGCTGAGCCTGTCGGACGAACAGACCCTCACGCTGAAAAATGCCGACGGCGAAGTTGAAGTATTTAAAAAATAATCGGACGTTTATTACATATTGTATAATAAAAATAAATAATTACTCCTTGACAAACTTTTCGGGGTGGCGGCGGATGTATTCAAAAATATACTGCTGAGCCACTCCCGCATACTCGTTGCCCAGCAGTGCCGTACCGCCGGTGAATTCAGTCTCCAGCGCGCGGCGTATCCACACGTCTACGGGGAAGCACTCCAGCCGCCCGAAGCCGTACAGCAGCGCACATTCCGCCACCTTGGGGCCAACGCCCTTGACGGAGCGTAGTATCTTCCGAGCCTCGTCTATCGGGGCTTTTTTTATATATTCGAGGTCTATCTCCCCCGCCGCCACCTTGCGCGACACCTCCACCAGATAGGCGGCGCGATACCCACAGCCGAATTCCTTGAATCTCTCCTCGGGCACTCGCGACAACACCTCAGCGGTTGGGAATGCACGGCTGTCAGCCTCGTCGGCGGCACACTCGCCGTTTATCGCGCTCTCGCCGTAATTCAGGCACAGTTTGCGGATTATGCCGCGTATGCGGGGGATGTTGTTGTTCTGTGATATTACAAACGAGCACAGCGCCTCCCACGGCTCCTGCGCCAAGATATGCACCCCCGAAGCGTACTCTGCGGCATCCTCCAGACGCGGCTCGATCTCAGTGACCATGCGCCTTATTCCCTCATAATCGCGGTCGAGGTCAAAATAATGCCGCCATATGCTGTTGTATTCAGCTTCGTCCGCACCAAATATCGTGAGACTGCCGCCCTCCTGCCGCACTTCAATATATCTGCCGAATGCCGTGCCGCACATCGCGCCGTCCCGCTCCGTCCAGCGAAAGCACTGCCCACTGCCCAGCGTGTCAACAGCAGAAAAACCGCCGCATTCCACCACAACCGATGATTTACCCGCCATCATTGATCATATCTCCTTTTTAGCAATTCATAATGATATTAAATTATACCACACACAGCCGCATTTGTAACGCAGAATAAGTATTTTAGAAAATAATTTGAAAAAAACAGAAAAAACACTTGACAAACAGTGATTCATGTGATATTATAATTAAGTCGCTGAGCGAAAGCAAAACGACCAAATGAAAAGTTAGTGTTGATGACGGTGAGGGTCCACCCGTTCCCATTCCGAACACGGAAGTTAAGCTCACTCGTGCCGAAAATACTTGGTTGGTGACGACCTGGGAAGATAGGTAAACGCTGACATCTGAACCGATTGTCCAACAGGACAGTCGGTTTTTTATTTTATATTTTTATATTTTAAAAAAAAACACTTGACAAACAGTGATTCATGTGGTATTATAATCAAGTCGCTGAGCGAAAGCAAAACGACCAAACGAAAAGTTAGTGTTGATGACGGTGAGGGTCCACCCGTTCCCATTCCGAACACGGAAGTTAAGCTCACTCGTGCCGAAAATACTTGGTTGGTGACGACCCGGGAAGATAGGTAAACGCTGACATCTAAACCGATTGTCCAACAGGACAGTCGGTTTTTTATTTGTTTGCGTCAAAATTTGCCCAATACAAAACGCCCTGTGCATTTTATCACTCAATGCACAGGGCGCTATTATTTTATCTGCGTCTTCTCACATATACTACATCGGTATTGTCAATAAATTTCTTGCGGCAGAATATCGCGATGACCCATACAGCCACAGTCGCGGCAAATGCCATCGGCATCAGTATCCACATGCTCTCGATGACATTGATGTCGCCGAGGACCGCCGGCACAGCTATGATTATTTTCATGCCCAGCGCAACGGCAAGCAGCGGTGTGCCGCCCTTCTTTCTCACAGCAAGCCACACCACCAGCAGTATCGCGGCGTATGCAGCCATAATGAACAGCCTGTCAACGCACATAATGAGCAGGTACGAGATCGGGCGGTCGCAAAGGTTCTGCATATGATTGAATGTGGTTTCGGACAAAAGGTTGCTTGCGCTCACGAGGTCGCTGTAGCTGGCATAATCGGCATCGCTCACTACCACAATGCTTCCCATGCCGTTTACACTCAGCAGGTTGATAAAATTGATAAGCTCGGCGAAGCCCACCATGAGCATATTCTGCAAGCCGGTGTAGCCGGTGGAATAGGTGAGCGCGTCACCTGTAGTCTTCATCTCGCCGCCGAAAAGACGCATCGCAAGGTAGTTTGCCAGCACGAAGAGTATCGGGGAGAAAATGAAGTTATACACCAGATTCACTGGAATATTGGCGCTCATATCGGTGAACAGGTAGACGATGTGCTGCGCGGTCATTTCCAATACAAAACCGCCTGCAAAAAATGCAGCCGCACCCACTCCCAATACCTTGCCGCGCCCGTCAACAAATTTATAAAAGAAATAATACAGCGCGATCGGCAGTATAAAGCAGATGATGAGCAAAAGCACCGTTGCGGCGACGGTCATGCCCGAAACGTGAAGTGTCATTAAAAAATTCCTCCAAATAAAAGATTTGATTTTATCATAGTGATATACATAATAACGTATATACATTAACAAAAGATGAACAAATATGCAGTCAGTCGATCGAAAATTGAAACTTTTTTATAAATTTAATAAAAAATATCGCAAGGCTGTATTGTAATTTCCGTTAAATGTAGTAAAATATATTTATTGCGACTATACAGGGATATGCCGGGAAGACCGACAGCTCCCAAAGAACGGAGGTTATGCTTTGCTTGGAAATACAATAAACGTGCAGATAGATCCCGAGCCGATATATCAAGGCACATCCGGCGGTCAGCATTACACAGTCAGATCGGGCATCGCCCAGGACGACAGTAAGATAAACACCCTTCACCACATTCTGCTGTTCATTCCCGACGGTGAACCCGTTGACAACGGCAGTGCCCGCGTCAAGGTCATGGCTGTCACCGAAATAAACGAAAAGATATATTACATATGCGCCTATGACGGTCAAATGCTCTTTGACCCGATAATCCGCGAGGTGCTTAGGGATATGCCCGGCTTGCCCTCGGCGCAGATAATCTGCCTTTACGAAAAATCCTGCGGTGCAGTGATATTCCGCCGCCACAGCGGAAATGTGGAATATCTGCTGATAAAGAACAAGAAGGGCAATAATTGGGGCTTCCCCAAGGGTCACATGGAGGTTTACGAAACCGAACAGGAAACTGCCATACGCGAGGTCAAGGAGGAAACCGGACTGAGCGTGGAGCTGCTGGACGGCTTCCGCACCATCAGCGAATACCACCCCAAGGGACGCATCACCAAACAGGTGATCTTCTTCATCGCCGAGATGACAGGCGAAAATGTCGTAATTCAGAAATCCGAGGTAGAGCGGTTCATCTGGGCAGACTACGCCCTCGCCATCAAGACCTTTAAATTCAGCAACGACAAAAAGGTGCTCGCACAGGCGAAATCCTGGATCACCGACAGACTTTATTAAGCCGCAGTATCAGCAAAACATCAAAATAATTATATCTGCATAAAGCCGCACTGTCAATACTTAAACAGTGCGGCTTTTGATCTTGCCTGTTAAATTTTCGCGTCGCGCAAATTTCAGCTTTCGATATTATTGTTAAAAAGCTCGGGAATGCTCACATCAAATACCGCCGCCAGCGCCTGAACCTCGATGTCCGTGACAAATCTCTGCCCCGATTCTATGCGCTGAATAGCATTTTTGTCTATGTCATACCCCATTATCTGAAGTTTGTCTGCGATCTCGCGCTGTGATAAATTCATATCCTTGCGCATGTTTGCAACATTTCTGCCGCATACATTATTTCTTCCGTCAGAGCATCTGTTAGTAAACATACAAACCCCCCCATTATATTTGAATAAAAATTCTAAGGGAATTATATGATATTATACCATTGAATATGACATTTGGTGAATGTCATAATTTTACAATTCATTGAATTTTTTACAAGAAAAGGCTCTTTGCGGGAATTTTACGGCTTGATCACAAGGTCAGCGACAAAATCGCATCAATTTTTCTTCGCGGTAATGCACAGCCAGTCGCTCTGGTCGTGAACCTCCACTATCTCAAATCCCGCCGCAGTGACAGCAGCCTTCACCTCGTCGCCGCGCGGTCCGATAATACCAGATGTAATAAAATATCCGCCCTTTTTGGTCTGAGCATATGCCGTCGCGCTCATCGCAATGATGACATCCGCCACGATATTCGCCACTACAACGTCGTAATCTCCGCCGATTTTCGCCTTGAGCGTCTCGTCGTCGAGCACATTGCCCACCAATACCTCGTATCTGTCGGACGAAATGCCGTTCATCGCGAGATTTTCCATAGCCGTCACAGGCGCGGCGGGGTCGATATCAACAGCGACCGCATTCTTCGCGCCGAGCAGCAGCGAGAGTATCGACAAAATTCCGCTGCCGCAGCCGAGGTCGAGCACTCTGTCGCCCTCTTTGATGTACTTTTCCAGCTCGACCATGCAGAGCTGAGTCGAATGATGGGTGCCTGTGCCGAAGAGATGGCCGGGATTCATGCTGAGAACCACCTTACCCTCGGCGTCGTCAATCTCCTCCCACTCCGGCTTAATGAGCAAATTCTCGCCCAAATAAAACGGCTTGTAATATTTCTTCCAATTATTCGCCCAATCCTCTTCATCTACGCCCTTCAGCTCGATTTCCAGCCGTCCGAACCTGCCGTCATTGTCCATAGACTTCAGCTCAGCAACCGTTCCGCGGATGTGGGAAAGCAGCTCGCGACCGTCGGCATCGTCGGTGAGATAGACGGTGACGCAGGTCTCGCAGGTCTTGAGCGACTCCAGCGATTCGTCGATATAATCCCAATACTGAGTCTCGTTCTCGATAAAATCGTTGAAATCCGCCGCGTCCTTGATCTGCACACCATTGAGCCCAACGGCATAAAGCCGCCCGCACAAAGGTTCGATCCCGTCGGTCGTCGTGTAGATATTAGTTTCGATCCATTGCATGATTCGCACCTCAATTATTACTATATGTTTTATTCATTAGCTGAATTACAGCTTAATTTGCAGTTTATTGACCAAATCGAATTACAAAAATTCCGATTTGTAATATATAATTTAAATATTACAACATCACGCAAAACCCCAGCGAAAGTATTCCCAAATAGATAAGCATCGCGGGAACACCTCTGAAGGCCTTTGGCATGTCGGGATTATCCAGAATATTCAGTCCGTTTTTAACTATCAGCACAGCCAGTCCAAAACTAAGTCCCGCGCCTATACCGCTGCCCAGCGCGCTCCACCAATTGGGTATCGACGCATTCATCGCCGCGATAGGTGCGCCTATCATAATGCTGTTTATAAGCGCGTGCGGCAGTATGCCCGACCAAACATCGTGGGTTTCGGGGCTTATTTTGAGCAGTATTCTGTCAGAGGCAAAATATGTCACCGCGCAGAAAAGCGAATATATCAGGGCGCATATCAGGTATGCCGTCTGGTTGAACGCGACCTTGGAAAGCAGCCACGTCAGCATTATCCCCACGACGGAATATATCCCCATGACCAACGCCATTCTAGGCAGCGAGTTTTTTCGCTTGACCGCCGTCATAATGCAGTTCATGCCCATCGCCTTGTCCAGCAGCACATTCTGCGCGAACACCGCGAGCAATGTATAGGATAGAAATTCCCCTATGTACTCCAATTTTACCGCCCCCGTTGAATATTCATTCAGCTTCTAAAAAAAACAAACACCTGACAGCCTAATTATAGCACAGCATTCGCATTAAGTCTATGAAAAAAACGTGAAAAAACTGCGGTCAATGCATCTTACGCGATAAACCGCAGTTTTTGAACAGAGAAATCAATTTTATTAGGATTTGCTATTGTATTCGCCCAAATCTATTATAAAATCGTAGTGCATTTTGCTCGCTTCGCCTATGGCTTCGCTGCTGAGGGCTTAACCGCTATTCCTTGAATAGCGGTGTGCCCATCAGTCTCCCGCAATGGCTCCGCCCTTGACCCGGCAGGGAGCCTACCCCCTGCACCCCGCGCCGCATACGCGGCTAATTGACGCTTCGCGCGTTTTCTTTTTTATTTTTCAAAATTGATTTGCGCAGTTTTTTCAAATTTTAAATTTGTTTCAATTAATTTTTCTGCTCGGCAGGCTGAGGATTAAACACCTTAAAGAGCGCGGCACAAATAATCGTGCTGCCGATCACCGTGAGAATTGTCTCGGGAATCATGTAAATGCAGTTGTAGGTGAAGGAATATGTATAGGGCAGCAGTTCGGGCGAGACCAAACCGCCGGGCATCCACGCGGGGGACTCCCAACCTGCTGAGTATTCGCCCCAAACCGTGCAGCCGGAAATGAAATGGCAGATGAACCGCGCAAAGCAGCCGATAAATGCGCCAAGACCTGCGGCGACAGCCTTGTTTTTCATTCTGCGGGTAACACCCGACAGACCGATAACGCAGAAGGCAAGCACATAGTCAAACAAAAATACCACAATATAGGCGACGATCCCGCTGACATAACCAAAATTGTCCAGACCCATAGACATCTGCACCAGACCGTAGACCGCGCATGCGGTAAAGCCCCAGCCAACGCCGTACATCTGGGAAAGGAATATCAGCGGGACCATGCTGAAAATAGTGATCGAGCCGCCAAACGGAAGCTCAAGGGCAAAAATACTCAGAACCGTGCTGAGTGCGACCATGAGCGCGCTGAAAACCATCTTAAAGGTTTTGGTGTTTGTGTAGTTTGCTTTCATAATAAAAACAACCTCCGAAAATAAAATATTTCGGGCAAAAAAATACACTCCCGCCGGCTGTCTGACCAGCCGAGGAAGCGTTGAATGGGTGTATGTAAAATATATCAACTTCCTACGACGGCATTATCCGTATCAGGTTCAAGGGTCCGGCGTGTCTACACGCCATCTCAGCCGAATCACATTCAGCACCCCGCGGGCTATATTTATTTTGTCCATTTGATATTCCAATATCGAGACTATAGTACATCATAAATCTGCTGTTGTCAAGCATTTTTTATAAAAACACTTCGCAAATAAAAAAATCAGCCGCCCGAAAATTTTCGAGCAGCCGATTGAATTAATTATACATTGAATAAGAAATGCACCACGTCGCCGTCCTGCATAACGTATTCCTTGCCCTCGGAGCGGACAAGTCCCTTTTCCTTAGCGGCTGTGAGCGAACCCAGCTCGATGAGAGTATCGTAATCAATGACCTCAGCGCGAATGAAGCCGCGCTCGATGTCGCTGTGGATCTTGCCCGCCGCCTGCGGAGCCTTTGTGCCGCGGGTGATAGTCCATGCGCGCACTTCAGGCTGTCCCGCTGTGAGGAAGCTGATAAGACCGAGCAGGTGATAACCCGCGCGGATAAGTCTGTCCAGACCCGACTCCTCAAGTCCCATGTCGCTGAGGAACATCATCTTTTCCTCAGGCTCCATGCTGCTGATTTCCGCCTCGATCTCGGCGCAGATGGGAAGGACCTCGCTGTTTTCCTCCTCGGCTATTTTGCGGACAGTCTCAAGGTGGGGATTGTTCATACCGCCTGCGAAGTCATCCTCGCTGAGATTTGCCGCATAGATGACCTTCTTGCTTGTGAGCAGTGCAACGGTGGAGAGCATTGCAGCCTCGTCATCAGTCAGATCCATGGAACGTGCGGGCTTGCCTGCTTCGAGGACCTCCTTGACGCGCTCGAAGAAATCCACCTCAACGGCGAACTTTTTGTCGCCCTTCATCGCCTTTTTGGAGCGCTCTATCTTGCGCTCGACAAGCTCAAGGTCGGAGAGCACCAGCTCAAGGTTGATGGTTTCTATATCTCGTGCGGGGTCGATGCTGCCCTCGACGTGAATAATATCGTCGTTTTCAAAGCAGCGCACCACATGCACGATAGCGTCGCACTCGCGGATATTCGAGAGGAATTTGTTGCCCAAGCCCTCGCCTTTGCTTGCGCCCTTGACTAGACCCGCGATGTCAACGAACTCCAAGGGAGCGCGTGTTACCTTTTCGGGATTGTAAAGCTCTGCCAGCTTGTCAAGTCGCTTGTCGGGAACATCCACCACGCCCACATTCGGCTCGATAGTGCAGAACGGGTAATTGGCAGACTGTGCGCCTGCATTGGTGATAGCGTTAAAAAGCGTGCTTTTGCCGACATTGGGCAAACCTACTATGCCGAGTTTCATTTCTAAACGGTCATCCTTTCCACGACGACTTTTTTATAAATTCGCCGTATCTGAAATTTGTTTCAGAGTAATATTTGTATTTGCCGCCCCGCCGACCTTTCACAGCCGACAGAGCGGTATGATTTTTGTGATTTTTACATTCTTATCCAACAGCCGTGCCGGATCCTGCGTCAGATGAGACAGCTTCGCTCGAGGTGTCCTCCGACTGAATATCCGAATCGGACACGATGCTCGAAAACTCACCGCTCTCAACCATCGCGTTTGCCTCGTTGATGTAACCCATGATGATATTAAAGCTCTCGCTGTCCAAGATAAGATACCACTTGTCCTTCTCCTTGGTGAGATTTATTTTGCATTCGGTGGTCACCTTTTTGGAGTCAGACAGCGCCGCCTCGCGGGAGATCTCCTCCACCAATGCTTCACGCATCTGTTCAGCGGAAATTTTCGCGCCGCCGAGCACGGTATCCACATAGTTCTGCGTCACGACAGCCGCCGCGTTGCTGTATATCTCGCGCAGGTCAACGGTCGTGATATTCAGCGTCGCCACACCCGTCGCGCCCGACGTGTCGATAGAAATTATCTCCATTTCGAGCGTCTTTGCCACAGCGTCAACGATCATCTTCGTGCCGTCCTTGTCACCGCTGTCAAATTTCAGACCGTCGTATTCCGACACATAATTGAACGCCGCCTTGTAATCGCAGTTGTTCATCTCGTTGTTGAAGAATTTTATCGCCTGCTCCGGAGTTTCCGCGTTGTTGCAGGCGGTCAGCACCACCATCATCAATGCCATGAGCAGTGCCGAAACTCTGATTTTTTTCATCCGCATACGTTCCCCCTGAATTATTTTCATTTGCCGTTCTGTTCGCGCTTGTGCATGCCACGCTTGACGGCTATGCCTGTATCGACCACCAGCAGCACGACACCGCCCAGCAGCAGCATGGCGTATATCATCACAGAATAATTGTATGCCC
>JBGUUF010000062.1:0-2051 GCA_045133435.1 Acutalibacteraceae bacterium | reverse complement strand
GAATTTTCAGTTCGGTGCGGGCGTCGATAGAGGATGTCGCCTCGTCCAAAATGAGCATCGGCGGCAGGCAGAGCATAACGCGCGCGATACAAAGAAGCTGCTTCTGCCCCTGCGACAAACTTCCACCGTCCTCGGTGAGTATCGTGTCGTAACCCTGCGGCATGCGCTTGATAAATCCGTGAGCGTGCGAGGCTTTGGCGGCGGCTATTATCTCCTCCTCCGAAGCATCGGGTCTGCCCATCGCGATATTCTCCCTAACTGTGCCGTTTTCCAGCCACGTCTCCTGAAGCACCATACCGTAGCTTCGGCGCAGACTGCTGCGGGTAACTTCGCGAATATCCGCACCGTCCACCTTGATACTGCCGCTGTTCACGTCATAGAATCGCATGAGCAGGTTGATCACAGTCGTCTTGCCGCAGCCTGTCGGACCTACTATCGCCACGCGCTGACCGTGCTTAACGCTCAAATTCAAGTCCTCTATCAGCTTGCGGTCGGAAGTATAGGAAAATTCGACATTCTGCATGGTCACGTTGCCGTCAACGTCCTCGGGCAGTTCGGCATTGCCTGCATCGGAAACCTGCGGCTCTTCCTCTATCAGCTCAAATATTCTCGCCGCACACGCCAGCGCGTTCTGCAATTCGGTAATTACGCCCGAAATTTCGTTGAACGGCTTGGTGTACTGGTTGGCGTAGCTGAGGAAGCTGGTCAGTCCGCCGGGAGTTATCGAGCCGTTGATCGCCGCAAATGCACCTGTGAGGGCGACTGCCGCATATACCATATTATTTACGAAGCGCGTGCTCGGGTTGGTGAGCGATGAAAAGAACGTCGCGCGGAGCGAGCATTTTTCCAAACGGTCATTTATTTCCTCGAACTGCGCCATCGCTTCATCCTCGTGACCGAACGCCTGCACGACCTTCTGATTGTTTATCATCTCGTCGATAAACGCAGTCTGTTCGCCGCGTGTCTCGGACTGGAGCTTGAACATCGAATAGGTGCGGGTAGAAATGAATCGCGCCACCAGCAGCGAGATCGGAGTCATTATCACCACGACTGCGGTGATCCCCGGGTGGATAAACAGCATGAATATCAGCGTGCCGATAATCGTAACCGCGCCTGTGAAAAACTGCGTGAATCCCATCAGCAAGCCGTCTGCAAACTGGTCAACGTCCGCAATAACGCGGCTGACTATCTCGCCGTAGGATTGAGAATCAATGTATTTCAGAGGGAGGATCTCGATTTTCTTAAAGGCTTCGTCGCGCACATCGCGGACTACATTGTAAGTCACCTTGTTGTTGATGGTGTTCATCAGCCATTGCAACAGCGCGGTTGCCAGCGCGACAACACCTATCTGAATCAGCAGTTTTACGAGGTTTTCAAAATCGACATTGCCCTTGTCGATGATGTGATCTATCGCGCGGCCGACGAGTATCGGCACATAGAGCGTAAGCGCGACCGACACGGCGGCAAATATTATTGAAAGCACCATCCACAGGCGGTATTTCTTTATATAGTGCAGTACCTTGGCGGCGGTTGATTTGTTCTTTTTATTTTTCATTTCCGCTTACCCCCTGTCTTCCTGCTTGAACTGAGAGTTGTATATTTCGGCATAGACATCGCAATTTTCAAGCAACTCGTCATGCCTGCCAATGCCGACGATCTTTCCGTCGTCCAGTACGATTATCTTGTCCGCGTGCTGAATCGAAGCCGCGCGCTGAGATACTATAAACACGGTGGGGTTCTCGGGGAGACTGCGTATCGCCTTGCGCAAAGCCGCGTCCGTGGCGAGGTCGAGAGCCGAGGCGCTGTCGTCCAGAATGAGGATCTCAGGATTTTTGACGAGGGCACGGGCTATTGTGAATCGCTGTCGCTGACCGCCCGAGAGATTCTTGCCGCCCTGAGCTATTTCGTAATCCAGACCGCCCTCCTTGCCTGCAACTACCTCTGATGCCTGAGCGACCGCGATAGCGCGATTCATCTCCTCGTCAGTCGCGTCTGCATTGCCCCACTGCATATTCTCGCGGATGGTACCCTTGAAAAGCACTGCCTTCTGC
>JBGUUF010000061.1:0-5734 GCA_045133435.1 Acutalibacteraceae bacterium | reverse complement strand
ATCAACGCGGAGTTTGAAGCGCACTCTTTTGAAGATCCCACATGGACATGGGACGGTCACGACTCCGCGACGGCAGTCTTTCGTTGCTCCTTCTGCGACTTTGAGTGCTCCTTAACGGCTCAGGGAGACGCGATAACCTATGAAACAACGACAGAGCCGACCTACACCACAGAGGGCGAGCGCGTTTATACCGCTTCGGTCACAATGAACGGCGTCACATATACCTCTGATATAACAGAAACGATCGAGAAAGCCTCTCGTATCGTCGAGGTCACTTATCTCAACCTGAACGGTGAAGAAAAGACAGTCACCGCCACACGGATCGTCGGCGACGAGACCGATCTGGAAAGCGGATGGTATGCCGTTGTCGACAGCGTGACCAACAACAACCGCATCAGCAACAACGGCAAGGTCCATGGCGGCGTCAACCTCATCCTCTGCGACGGCGCGACCTTTACGAATCCGGAGGGTATGTCGGTCAACGGAGCACGTTCGCTGACCGTATGGGGGCAGAGCGCAGGTACCGGTACCTGGAACATCACCGAACCTCCCACATCCTGCGCAGGCATCGGCGGATATATCAACGTTTCCGGCAACATCACGATCAATGGCGGCGTTATCAACGTGACCGGCGCTCAAAACGCCGCGGGTATCGGGGCAGGAGGATTCGCTCCGGACAGCCAAGGTGTTATCACGATCAACGGCGGCACCGTCAACGCGAAAGGCGGTCACAGCGGCGCGGGGATCGGCGGTGGAAACGCCGATAACAGTTACGCGGGCAGGGTCATCATCAACGGCGGCAATGTTACCGCGACAGGTAACTCACGCGGTGCGGGTATCGGCTCAGGGCGTCAAAGCTACGCCGACGTCATCATCAGCGGAGGAACCGTGAAAGCTGTGGAAGGTAACTTTGCATCAGTGGGTATCGGCGGCAGCGGTTCGACCGTCACCCTGACCTATACCGACGACGTCCGCATCACCTCCACCAGCTACGACGGCACGGTCACGCTTGAACAGCCCTTTACCGACGGCACAAATGTTTTTGAGGCGGGCGTCGTCGACGACAACAGCGTTCTCGCGGGCACGACTCTGAGACCGTCCGGAGGTATAGGCGTTCGCCTTGCCGGCCATTCGATCTCGCTTGACGGCGATATCGCGGTCAACTTCTACATGGAGCTTTCCGACAGTGTGATCGCCCACAAGGATACCGCCTATATGCACTTTACCGTCCCTGACGGCAACGGTGCTACCGAACAGACGATGCTTGTCAAGGACGCGCTGATCAAGGAATGGAACGGCAAAAACTACTATGTGTTCAAGTGCAGAGTCGCTGCAAAGGAAATGACCTCACAGATCAAGGCACAGATTATCGACGCAGGCATGCACGGTACAGAGTACACCTACTCCGTCAAGGATTATGCCGATTATCTGCTGGAACACGCCGACGAAAGAGAAGATCTGGCAAAAGCAGTTCCGCTTGTCAAGAAAATGCTCAACTACGGCGCGCGCGCACAAATCTATTTTGATAAAAATCCTGCCGATCTCGCCAATGCGAGCTTGTCCGAGGAAGAAAAGGCGCTTGGCGAGGTCACGGTCACAGCGCCGGAATCCGCGATTGACCTGCCTGACGGCGTGAGTTTCGAGGGCGCAACGCTCTCGCTCAAATCCGAGACGACGCTCTCGCTGTATTTTGAAAGCGCAAAGACGCTGACCTTTGAGTGTGAAGGAAAAAACGTCGAAACCGTTACAAGCGGCAAATATCAGATCGCACGTATCAGAGGTATCAAGGCGAAGGAGCTGAAAAAGACCTTCACCCTGACCGTCAAGGATGGCGAAGAGATAATTGGCACGATCACTTACAGTCCGATGACCTATTGCAGTAATGTTCTGAGCGACGGCACGCAGTCCGAAGCATTGCAGAACGTCTGCAAGGCGCTGTATCTGTACGCGAAAGCGGCTGACAGTTATTTCCCTGATTAAAGGAGGTCGGACGATATGGAAAAAGAACAATACCTCCCCACCGAGCTTGAGATCATCAAGTTCCGGACAGAGGACGTTATCTGCACAAGCAATATCAACTACGAAGAAGACGAGTTGCCGATTTCTCCTAACAAACCCTGAATCAATTTGAATAGGTTCTTTCAGCAGTGGTTCAAAACAGATGACCGCCCTGCCGTTTGGCAGGGCGGTTTTTGTGGAGAATCATCATTTGGTTTGATGTGGTGTTTCGTTTGCTTTGATCAAATCGTGTCTATCAGGTTCCCCAGTACTCGTCGCCGCGAACCTCTTTTTCCCAGCTGCGCTTGACGTACCATTCGCTGATTTTGGTGTTTTTGCCGTCGTTCTGGATTCGGCTGGTGCATTCGCCGTTGAAGTTAGTCCAGAGCATATCGATGCTTGTGTTATTGGCTTTCTTGGAGATGGAGATGCAGGGATTAGCTTTGTTGTAGTAAATAGAGATACCGTTGAAATCCACATATTTTGTCGTCAAAGAGGTGTTGTTCGCGTTGTCCGGGATCACAAACTTGCGGTTGTCGCCGTAAAGCGTCGCACGAACGAGCTCGAGGCTGGCGCCGTTACGGATGGTGAACAGATCCATATCACTCTTTGCGGAGCAATCAAAGCCGTTCTGACCCTGTCTGGCACCCATGTCGATGTATATGATTCTGTCTGCGGGAACTTCAAAGCCGCCCTTGTCGTTCAAGCCCTTTACGTTTGCGTCAAACTTGAAGCCCTTCTTTGCGTCAGCCTTCAAATACTGGCCTAACTTGAGAACTACGATGTTGAAGTTCTTGCCGCTGTCGATGCCCTGTGACCAAGCGTCGATGAAGGAGGTGCAGCCCTTCTTGATGGTCTTGTTGCCGTCTAAGACATACAGGTCGGCGACAACATATTTGCTCGGGATGGAAGCGTTTTCTTTCAGTACGGTCTTGAAGATCTTGTCGATGTCAACCATGCTGTTGTGCAGGTTGGTGGCGGTGTTTTCAAACTTTGCATAGGGGGATTCGTCCTCGTTGACGGTGAGGATGCCGTTGTCGATCTCGTATTCTTTTACGCGGAACTGCATGGCGTTGAGTGCGTTGATGATGGCGTAATCCATCAGGACTTGTTCTTCCATCACGCGAATTTCTGCGTTGATGCTGTCCACTGCGCCGTAGTAGTCGGGAGTTTCTTTGTAGCTGTGCTTGCCGGTGTCTGCCGCAACCACTCTGTCCATCAAATAGTTGGTGAGCTGACGATAGCCGTTCTCGTTGTTGTTGGAGGTGCGCTGTCCTTTGAGGAAGCGGAGCATTTCGTCAAAATTCGCCTGCATGGAGCTGACGTTGCACTTGGGGTCTGCGAGGATTTCTTTGTAAGCCTTGTAGGTGGTGTTGTTAATCTTGTCATTGCCGTCGCAGGTAATGTTCGCCTTGTTCTCGTCGATACGCTTCAAAGCGTGTGCGAAATCTGCCGCTACGGTGTCAGCCTGTACTCTGAAATCCTTGGTGTCGATGTTGCTGTTGATAGCTTTCAACTGGTTCATCTGGAGGGTGTGATAGTTGGCAGTCTGGGTGGAAAGCTCCTTGACCTCGTCCATGACCTTGTTGATCTCTGCCTTGATTTCTTCGGTACTCTTGTCGATCTTGTCGAGCACGTCCTGATTGGAGGGACCGTCATCTTCTAGTCCGAGAACCTTGTTCAAAATAGGAGAAAGTCCCATCTTTGAGAGCTCGGGACCGGCTAACTTCATCACTTCGTCCTTCGCGTAGCCGAAGGTGGTGCTGAGTACGGTTTCAGCGATTCCGGGGATAGCAAAAGCGGAAGCGGAACCGATAGCCATAGTGCCTACGGAAAATACGGTGATGGCGGAAAGGATGCCTGCGATCAATCTGGTCTTGAATCTTTTTGTTTTTTTCATTGTTGTCACTCCTTTTGTATTTGTTGTATTGGTTGTGTTATTGTTGACTTTTTTGTTTGTGTGATTGAATAAGTTTTTCATTGTTATTTCTCCTTTTTGTTTTGATTTGGGTTTGTTTCCTTGACTGTGATTAAAGTATATCAGCTTGACCTTTGCAACTTCTTTGCAAATATCTGTGATTTTTGAAAAAGTTTTAATTTTTCTTAACTTTTTCTTTCAGTCGTCCTGGGAAGCTTTGTGTTTCCCTTGACTGTGACTAAAGTATATCAGCCCGACCTTTGCAACTTCTTTGCAAATCTTTGCGGTTTTTAAATAGTTTGAAAAAATATTTATTATATGATTTCTTAAAAAATCAATTTGATAACAAAAATGGTTCCGATAAATAAAATTAGGTTTCTGGCTAAGAAAGCTATAAGTTCAAGCGGATCTGTTGGAAGGTAATTTGCTAAGATTCCGTTGCGGATAGATTTAAGTGTGTTTTTCATTGTGATTTCTCCTTTCGGTGGTCGTTATCCGAGGGCTTTGCGCCTCGGCTTTTCCCTTGACTGTGACTACAGTATATCAGGTTGATCTTTGCAACTTCTTTGCAAATCTTTGCTTTTTTTAATTTTATGATCTTTATAACTTTTTTTCTAAACCTATATGTTATAATAAAAAAACAACACGACAAAGGTTGATGAAAATGAAAACTAGAATGCAGCCACACTAATGTATTTTCATAACTATAATCACAATCCGGTTCTCCGTTATCGGTGCGAGAGCCTGCATAAATTCTTGGAGCTTGAGCTTAACAAACTGATCGAATACAACGTCAACTTGAAGTGCTGCGAACGCTGCGGACAGTGGTTCACCTACAAGGGCAACTACGACGCGCGATACTGCAACCGGATCCATTTAGGTGAATTGCGTTCCTGCCGCGACCTCGCCGCCGAGGAAAACTATAAAATGAAAATGGCGGAGAACAAAGCGATTCCAATCTATCGAAAATATTATCGCCGTTATTCCGCTCGCGTGAAAGTTAACCAAATCAAGAAAAACGATTTCAAAAAATGGAAGTATGAGGTGCTTGTCAAGCGTGATGAATGCTCTGTCGGAGATATAACTCCCGAGGAGTACATCGACTGGCTCGAGGGTTGTTTTCCAAACAGAAAGAGAAAGGATAAATAAATTCCGTATTCTTTGATTACAGCGTCTCAGATTTTGAAAACTTAAATGAAATAAAATTAAAAATACTCTTGTAATTTATGATTATGTAAGGTACTATACAAACGCTTCACGCGGCTCTTTGTTGTCACATAGAAAACATAGCTCAGTACTGCGACACAATCAAAAAGGCACAAGCTTCAGAATCCATCCGGACTCCGAGCCTGTGCTTTTTTGCGCCCACAAACCGCGACAAATCGCCTGTGTGGGCTTTATTTGATTTTACCGGGCATGACTGCGGGTGTTTTCTTCGCGCGACACGAGGCGAAATTTCGCTCGTTAGCTTTGTAGCTTCTTACAATTTTGTTTTGCTTGTGCCGCTTTCATCATATACTTGCCCGTGTTCCATGCTTTCCAACGTTTTGTCAAGATGTACTATTTTTGATTAAGTATTTTACTCCCATTGAAAGTTATCTTTTCCAGCTCCCAGTTCAAAGTGATATTTCACAAGACCTGTATCCACACCGGTAAAGATACCGTTATCACAGGAGATGGATACCTTGTTATCTGTTCCACTGATAGTAAATGCCTGCTTTGCCAGTGCGGTAGGCGCTAAGAGTGCCGCTTCAATGCCGTCCTTAAACCACTGCGGTGCTTCTCCAGCATAGGAACTGACCTGTTCTGACGTTTTTG
>JBGUUF010000060.1:0-12837 GCA_045133435.1 Acutalibacteraceae bacterium | reverse complement strand
ACTGCCCTCGCCCTTTGCCTTGCCGCCGCACGCTTTTTTCATGGCATACTGCATGCATATTCCCGACGAAAAATATCCGAATACGCTCTGCGAATCGCTGATGCCCTTGAGCCACGCCTCCGACCACTGCTCGGCGGTATATATCAAATGCTCCTCCGACAGCTTGCCGACATAATCAATATATGACGAGACTGTATCACTTATCACCAGCTTATTGTTCTGCACCCACGGCGAGTCATTCGCCGCCAGATACGGGCTCATTATATCCTCCTGCCCCGCGACGATACGGGTCTTGCCGCCCGACGCAGTGTAAATCTTCTTGGCGGTATCATAAAACCCGTCCCATGTGGACAGCATCGCCTGAATATCGTCGGGATTGTCGGTGCCAAGATACACCTTCGCCATCGAACGGCGGTACATGAATATTCCCGGGTCAGCCTGCCAGCCGAGCGCCTTTATCTGACCGTCGCTGTCGGTTGCCGCCTCAATCGTGTAGGTGTAATAATCATCGGGATTCACACTCAGTCCCAGCGAAGTCACATCCGCGGTGAGGTCGGAATTGGCATACTTATATATGTTGTCGGGCGACAGCATAAACACATCGGGAAGATCCTGCTTTTTTTCGATGGCAGTATTCAGCTCTTCCTCAAAAACACTCGAATTCACCACGCGGATATTCGCGTCAAAGGTCACTTTTAGCTTGGAGGTCTTTAAAAAATCCTCAAGCTGAGTTTTGTATTCATCAGAATAGACCCAGACGGTGATTTTCGTTTTTTTGCCGCAGGACGCAAGCGCGAATGTCATGGAAAACAGCATTACCGCCGCCATTATCGCCGCTGTCATTCTGCGGACAATATTATTTTTGGCTCTGACCAAATTTTTCTCTCCTTTGCGGACATAATTAAAATATACTCCGTATCTGTAATTATATCGCATTGTGTTTTTACTTACAAGATGATTTATGTGAATAATTTGTGTGAAAGGCGTGATAATATCAATCAATCATCCACTTTTTTCAATTTAATCAAAATATCGGCATACCTCGCGGCGATTTATCTCGGGGTAAAATACCTCCTGCCGATACTTTTGCCATTCATATTCGGACTCAGCATAGCCGCGTTGGTGCAGAAGCCCGCCGAGCTGCTCGCCTCCCGTATCCCGCATGTGAGCAAGCGCGCATGCTGCCGAATTCTTGCCGCTGTGGTGATACTGGTGTCATTTCTGCTTATTTTCGCAGTCGTATGCTCTTTGTTCAGCAGTGCGATAAAATTCTGCCCCTGCATCCCCGACTATCTGGCGCAGGCGGAGGATTTTATTGATCACGCGGCAAGCTCCGGCGGTCACAATGCATGGAGCAAATTCGTGAATTTCATCGCGATGGCTCTGGAATGGGGCATTGATTTCATCGGCGAAAATTACAAGCAGTATCTGCCGTCGGTGCTGAGCAAGTCAACCAAGCTGATAAGCAAACTGCCGTCATTTATCACAGCGACAGTATTCAGCATAATCTCGGCGATGTTCGCCTGCGGCGATTTCGACAAAATTCGCACCACCATCAAAGGCTATCTTCCTGACAAAGCCGCTTGGTTTATATCTTTCATCATCAAAACTACCGTGCGCACCGTCACCTCACTGCTCAAGACCTATGGAACGCTGATGATGATAACCCTCGGCGAACTCGCACTTGGATTTTTCATCATGAAAATTTTCGGGTACGGCATCGGCAACATCATCACCACCGCATTTATCATCGCGCTGATCGACATTCTGCCAATTCTCGGCACAGGTACGGTGCTCATCCCGTGGGGAATATTCCAGCTTATCACAGGCAGTACGGTTCAGGGGATAATGCTGCTGGTGATGTTCGCGATAATCGGCATCATCCGCAATTTTCTTGAACCGAAATTCATGGGTAACAACCTCGAGCTGCACCCGTTTTTCACCTTAGCAAGCGTCTATATCGGCGGCAAGGTATTCGGCGCATCGGGATTGATAATATTGCCGCTCTCCCTCATCGTATTCCGCGAAACCTACAGGCAAAAAATTGCCGCAGAAAAAACTGCGGCAACGAATGATTGATTATTTTTCTTTTGTCTCGGACTTATTTTCACCGCTTTTGGACGTATCTTTCATAAAGCACTGATAAAGCCTTCTGAACGCCATGAGCAAAAACAGCAGTATTATAATGTAAGGCACGAGAAGCGGAAATCCGTCATAGACTCCGATAGTCAGACCGTAAATTACCACAAATACAAGCATGAGGTATGCAAAGGCGGAGATTACCGTCTTGTTCTCGTTGTATTTTTTCTTGAGCTTGCTCAAAAGCTCTTTAAAGTCAATTTTTTTCTCACTCATTTGCGACACCTCCGGATTTATTTAACTCCGGGAAAGCCCAGTCTTTCCAGCGACTTGTTGGCATCCTCCAAACCGGCTCTTGCCGCACGTCTGTACCAGCCTGCGGCTTCGGCAAGGTCTTTCTCCTCGCCGCGTCCGACTTCACAGCAGCAGCCAAGCATGAACTGTGCCTGCGGGATCCCGCCCTCGGCAGCTACTCTGAGGAATGCCACGCCCTTTTCCTCGTTCTTTGTCACACCGTTTTGACCGGACAGATAAAGCACTCCCATATTCAGGCAAGCCTCGGGCATCTCTGCTTCAGCGGCTTTTTCCATCCACTCCACCGCTTTTTTGAGGTCAGCCTGCACGCCGATACCTTCCTGATAGAAGTATGCGAGATTGAACATCGACTCTCTCACACCGCCGTCAGCCGCTTTATTAAAATATTCAAATGCCTTGCTGTTGTCCTGCTCAAAGCCGCACAGTCCCTTGAAACAGCAGACGCCCAGCTTGTGCATGGCGAGCGGGAATCCACTCTCAGCAGATTTCTGCCAGTATTCCACAGCAGCGGCTTCGTCCTGCTCAACGCCCTTGCCCTCGACCAAGCACACGCCGTAGTCGCACTGAGCCAAAGCATTTCCGTCGTCAGCCGACTTTTTGAGCAGCGCGGCGGCGGCTTCCAGACTGCCTTCCTCAAGAAGCTTGCTTGCCTTTTCATAAACCTCATCGTTCATCAAATCTGTATATTTATCTGCCATATTTTTGAAATCTCCTAAAAAATTAAAATTTACTTTTAATTATATCAGCGAAAATAGTCATTGTCAACAAACATCAAGTTAATTTAACACGAGAATTATGTTAAATTTATTTTTCGGCGGCTTCGAGAATGTCTCTCAGCTCGCTCCAGCTTTTTATCTCAAAGCCGTTTTCAAGCCTGCACTCCGAATCGTAGCGCAGATATTCCTTGTACCACACAGGTGTCAGACCCGCCGCCATCGCGCCGTCAACATCTGCCTTGAACTGGTCGCCGCAGAACCACACATCCTCCGCATTCATCCCCGCCTTTGCGAGTGCAACTTCAAATATGTGCGGGCTGGGTTTGCGGAATACATAATCACTTGACGCTATCACGAAATCAAAATGTGCGCCCGGAATGTGCGTCTCCAATCTGTTGCGCAGAGTTTCACTGCAAAACGACAGATTGCTGATAACGCCTGTGCGAATTCCTTCGCCCCGCAGATATTCCAAAAATTCCGCGATGCCGTTACACGGCTCACAGGGAGAAGCCGCGTCCCAAAAAAGCGTTTCGTATTCCCGCAGGTCGCGGTCAAATTCAACTCTGCGCTTGGCGAATATGTACTGATTTATCTCGCGCTCGGGCAGCTCATGCAGACGCTTGTGGCGCGTGGCGGGGTCGAATCGTCCGAGGTCGCTGTTGAGCTTCTCAACGTCGCTCTGAAGCTGTTCGCCCGTGACGTTGTCGGGATTGCTGACGGCGTATTTCAGCATTTCCGAATAGCCCTTCACACCGTCATAATACAATTCATTTATCAACGTCTGACCGTAATCAAACAAAATCATTTTTGGTCTTTTCATTACTCTCATCCTTTTAATAAATTTCAGCCGCGTCCTTCGGCAGATTTCTGACATGCTTCAAAAAGCTTAGGCAATTTTCGCTTTCTATATTATTGTAGGCAAAACCAAGCTTCTCGCCGACATACCGCGCGGTCGTGTCGAACAAATCACACATTCTGAAAACCGCATTCCAGCAGTCTTCCACATTCGCCGAGCTGTATGTTGAGAGATATGCGTTCCACTCATTTTCATCAAGCCAGCGGTGCATGTATTTTGCCGACTTGCCCACGCTGACCGAGAAATCTGTGATTATGCCGATCTTCCACGACAGCATTTTTTCAAGCTGCTTCCGCACACAGAAATTCAGCATGTCCATGACATACGGCATTTCATCGCGCCACAATCCTTTGGCGACGCTGTCGAGACACCACCAAAACTCGGTACAGGTGCATAGATACTGCGCCTCCGACGGTGCCTTTACCCAATAATCCTCGTCTGTCGATTCGGGTATCTGCGGAAAAATGCCGTCCTTATCCAACAGAATTTTGCACAATTTATCGTTCAATATATTTTCCTGCGCGTGCGGTATGCTCTCAACGTGCAGGTCGATTCGGTTGCCGTCGCTGAACTGCATGAGCCAGCCATAAAAATTCTCCTTGTCGCTCGGATAATCGGGATGCTCGTCGGGGTACTGCATAAACAATCGCTCGCCGAATCGGTCTATCCAGCTCTTATCCTCGATGTACGGCTTTGTGTCGGTCACGACATACACCACATCGTAATCCTGAAAAATATCCTTCGGGACGTTGGGGTTGGTACGCGAGCCGTTCATATACACCCCGCGGATGCGCTCGTCGCGCTCAGCCACGTCCAAAATAAGCCTGTACATTTCATTTTCTGTTCTCATTGCTTGTCAACCTCCACTGCCGCGTCCATTGCAATTTCCAATGCCGCTTCGAATGTATCGTTTCCCCAGTTTCTTTCGTCGTGTGCATCTGCATTTGCCAGCGAATCCGCTGTAAACAGCAGTTGTCCGAACGCAACGCCCCTCATTTTGCCACATGCCGCAAGCGACGCGCACTCCATTTCAACCACCGAATAGCCTTCGCTCTTTCTGTAGAGCACCATTTCTTTAGTCTCTCGGTAAAAACCGTCAGTCGTCCATGTTTTGCACTTGCGATACGGCAGATTTCTTTTGTTCAATGCCGCTTCGATTGCCTTTATCGCACATTCGTCCAATTCGACCTCTCGCGTCGGCGGCAGATAATGATAGGACGTTCCCTCCTGTCTGAGCGCCGCCGTAGGCACGAAAAATTCTCCCTCAGCCCCATCGACTAACGCACCGCAGCACCCGGCGGCAATAATTTTCTTCGCGCCGCCCGCAATGAGCTGTTCCATTATCTGCACCGCACCTGCGCCGCCGAGCGGTGCTTGACAAAATACGATTTCCGCGCCGTTGTGAGTGACCTTGTAGACATTGAACTCTTTGGTTACTGACTCAAACTTCCCGACGATCTCGCAGTTATTTGCCGCCGCAAATTCGTCCGTTTCCTTCTCCATAAACAGCATAACTGCCGTCTCGGTGAATTTATAATCCCTGCCATGTCCCGGCATCAGAACTGCCATTGATTCTGTATCGTATTCCAAAATCGGTATTTCGTTTTTTATTAAAGCCATCCAAAATTCCTCTTTCTATACCGCAAATTTACCTCATTATACCATATATATATTTGTTTTGCAAATATTAAACAAAAAATCGGGAAACTGGCTTAACTGCTCAATTTTCCCGATTTTTACTATTATATTTTTACTTTTGCATCCCACTATATTTTCTCGCCAGCTTCTTTGACAGTTTAGCCTTATTTCTCGGCTTTTCCTTTGACTTTTTAATGCGCTTTTCGGATATGAAAATATAATACCCGTCCTTTTCATACACCCTCACGCCGCCGAACACGCTCGTCAGCTTATTTTTGTACCACTCGAGCCGCTTTGTCACCATGATCATTCTGCCGCTGTCAAGCAGATGTGCATATCCGCCCTCAATAAATCTCTTGGCGACCGAAAAATCCGTATGATACGGCGGATTCGACAGAATACAGGTGAAGTCCCGTTCAGGAATATTCTCGTAACCGTCGCTCTGAATCACCCTTATTTCGGGAACGCCGTTCAGCTCGGCATTGTGCCGCGCGGCTGAGACTGCCTCATCAGAAATATCCGACATGACCACTCTATCCGCTCCAATCAGACTTGCAGCATAAATTCCCACGATTCCATACCCACAGCCGAGGTCGAGCACGCGGTCGGATAAATCAAACGATGCCAGCGACAGCATGGCGAGCGTTCCTCTGTCGGCAGATTTCGGCGAAAAAAGCCCGTCCGCCGTCATAAATTCAAACGATGAGCCGCCTAATTCTACCTCGATATTCCGAGCACGCTCCATATTTTCTCCTCGTTTTCCTGCACAAATTCAAACAGCTTCACAGCGTCCTCGGCGCATTTCAAATCGTCTATGCACGAGAAATATGCGGCAAAAAGCAACTCGATATTTTCCATAACATACGGAATCGCGCGCTTTTCAGTTTGGGATAATTCAATTTTGCTGTCGTATCCTGCGACAACATCGCGTAGCATTTCCAACCAATCATCGACGGCAATGACCTTTCCCTCTTCGCCCGAGAGCAGTCCTGCCGTAAAATAGCAGATGTCGAATATGCGGATATTGCGCTGACTCAGATCAAAATCAATATATCCTGTGAACTCGCCGCAGTCAAAGAGAAAATTTCCGAAATGCACATCGCGGTGAATTATCTGCGTCGGAAGTCCGCTGTAAACGCTCTGCAATTTCTCAACAGCCCCACCAAAATTCTCCTCGGAAATCATGCTGTGCTTGAAAATATTCTCCTTTACCCAGCCGTTCATCTCGTCCAGCAGGCTGTTGTTCCAAAATTCAATATCGCCGTCGCACTGCTGAAATGCAAGATGAAGCCTGCCGATAACTTCTCCCATTCTGCGTGCAATGCCGTCTCCGCTTTTTATATTGACTATGTTACAGCCGCGCAGTTTTCGCGTGACAACGTAGAGCTTGCCGTTGTCGCTGAAATACGGCTCGCCCGATGTCGTGCATATAACCTCCGCCACGGGAATGTCCGTCTTGCTTAGCATTTGAGTGATTTTTATATTTCTCAGCAGAGAAATCTCGTCCCCTGCATTATAAATCTTCATCACATGATCTTCGCCAATGCTCCACGCGGTCGGATATATCTGCCTGACCTCGCCGCCGATACTCCAATTGCTCAATATTTTTTTCATATTCTCCTTAACCTCACTGAATTTCTTTCTGCTCTCTGCGATAATTCTGCGGACGCTGGGCTGTGACAAATGATACAAGTGCGCTATCTCGGAATTACTGCGCCCCTCAAGATGCTTTCTGTAAATATGCGCGTTTCGTTTTTCCAGCTCGGTCCTGTATTCCGTCATATTACCCCGAAGATTCTTGGTTTCTTCCTTTTTCGGAATATAGATATACTGTCCCTGTGCGTAATCCTGCAATATCTCCAGCAGTTCCGGCGGCAGAATATCCGCGCCGTTGATGTATTTCATATTAAAATTCACCTCCGCAGTCTGTTATAAATTTTATCATAAGCTCGGCACAAAAGGATGATCACGTTTGTTTCTGTATAAAACATAATCAGGCAGACAGTGAACATGATTTTCACCTGTCTGCCTGATATTCAAGCGTTTTTTATTTTTTTGTCAAATTTCGCGATCATCAGCGATGCGCCACATATCACTGCCGTTGTTATCATTATGTATATTGTATAATACGGCAGTGCGTTGCGGTTGACAATGAACGGCAGGAATGCCAGTGCCGCAGACGGCGGGAAATACACCTTGCTGACATTGAGCAGAAGCAGCACAAGGATTATCGTCACCGCGCTGCTTATTATCATGCTCAGACCCAGGTATTTCGTGAGTATCAGTCGGCACTCCGAGCCAATGACCGCGCACAGCACCGTTACGGCAAATATCTTGAATTCCTTGCCGCGCAGCTTATTTGATGACGGCATCATCTCTACAAACATCACTATCAGCGGCGGCGCGATAAACAGGTAATTGCCCGACAGCACAGGATATATCGAATACAGCATCAGACACGCCGCCAGCCCTGTCCATCGGATGAATTCATCCGATACATTCAGTTCGACCGGCACATGTCTGCGCGGCTTGCGAACTCCCGCCTTCTCCAATATCCACTGTGATGCGGCTATTATCACCGCCAGCACGAACACGCTTATCGGATAAATTATCGAATCTGTATTCATCAGCAGGGGCAGTATGCACGCCGATATCATCGGAACGAGCGTGCATTTCATAGTCGTAAGGCTGACCGCCGCGAACGCAAAGCATATGAATATTTTCAGCAGCATGGGTATGGGCAAAAATGCTGACACCATATATCCTATCAGTGCCGAGGAGGTCATCAGCCCGACAAATTTCACGCGGCTGACCTCCCAAACCTGCTGCTCGGCGATAAGTGCCCCCGTCACCAACGCGGCTATTTCGGGAAAGATTATCTCCTTTTGGTCGAGGAGCAGGGCGGCAGTCATCATGCCGAATATTATCAGTCCGGCGGTCAGATTGCATATTATTCGGTTTCTGCTTTTTTTACTCATAAAAACAATCACATCTTACTTCTTTATTTTTTCAATTTTTTGAATTATTTCAATTATATCATATTTAAACCGTTCGGACAACCCGACAACAGAAATTCGGCAGATATTTTTTTATTATAATCCACAAATATTTCAAAGTTTTTTCATTTATTGACCAAAATTTGAAAAAATCACTTGCAAAGTTTAATTGTATAGTTTATTATGTAATGTGCAATAATTAAATATCTGCTAGATGAACCATACAGAAGCAACCATTGTTTCACTTTCTGTCAACGACGGCAGTGACCGTATGGGGATAGTTCTCCGGAGAATTCCGCATTTTTTTAATGAGGATGCCGAAGGGGCAAAGCGTATTTACTGCGCTAATCTCTCAGGCAAAAGGACGGAGAAAAGAATTTGTTTTCAATACAATTGACAGAGCTGTATCGAAAGCAAATTTTACAATTGATCTCATCACGGGGATTCTCGCAGAATGTGCGGATCCTCCGTTTTTTTATTGTAAATATTATCCTTGAAAGGAATGTAAAAATGGACAGCTTTATCAACCTTATCACTCAGGCAAACGACGCTGTGAACGGCGTAGTCTGGGGTCTGTTCGGAATCTTGCTTCTTGTGTTCACAGGCATTATCATGACCTGCCTGACCAAATTCTTCCAGGTAACGCACTTTGCTCACTGGATCAAGAACACCATAGGCAGCATATTCCACAAAAATATCTCCTCCCATTCCAAAGAGAAGGAATCTATCTCGCAGTTTCAGGCACTCTGCACCGCTCTCGCCGCCACGGTCGGTGTAGGCAACATCGCAGGCGTCGCCACAGCTATCGTGTCGGGCGGTCCCGGCGCAATATTCTGGATGTGGGTGGCCGCATTTTTCGGAATGATGACCAACTATTCCGAAAACGTACTCGGCATCTACTACCGCAGAAAGAATGAGCACGGCGAGTGGACAGGCGGCGCGATGTATTACCTTCAAGACGGTCTTGGCGGCAAAAAGCACTGCAAAAAGCTCGGTCGCGTGCTGTCAATACTTTTCTCATGCTTTGCTGTGCTCGCATCGTTCGGCATAGGCAACATGGGTCAGATAAACACCATCGCCACCAACATTTCAAGCGCATTTAAAATCAACGCTCTGCAAAGCGTTAAAATCGGCGGCACCGACCTTTACATGATAATCATTGGTCTTGTAATCATGGCTCTTGCAGGTCTTGTTATCGTCGGCGGCATCAAGAGAATCGGCTCTGTCACAGAAAAGATCGTGCCTTTCATGGTTGTGTTCTACATAGTCGGCGCACTCGTTATTGTCTGCTACCATTACCAAAACATCATTCCCGCATTCAAGTCAATATTCCAGTTTGCATTCGGCGTTCCCGCGATCGCAGGCGGCGCTGCGGGTATCGTAGTCAAGGAAGTCGTCACATGGGGCTTCAAGCGCGGCGTATTTTCCAACGAAGCGGGTCTTGGTTCTTCCGTTATGGTTCATTCTGCATCCAACGTCAAAGAGCCTGTGCGTCAGGGTATGTGGGGTATCTTTGAAGTATTCGCCGATACGATAATCATCTGCACACTGACAGCCTTGGTGGTTCTCACCTCGGGACTTGTTGACCTTGGCACAGGAAGAATGTTGACAGACGTTGCGGACTCCGTTTTGGTATCCAACGCATTCAAACAGACCTTCACCGAAATCGGCGGCAAAGGATTCGGCGAATTCGGCGGCGGATTTATCGCTGTCGCTATCCTCTTCTTTGCCTTCTCCACCGTTCTCGGCTGGTCATATTACGGCACTAAGTCATGGGAATATCTCTTCGGTACAAAGTCCACAATGATCTACAAGGTCGTATTCGTTCTTATGATAATCTGCGGCGCAACAATGTCGCTCGACCTCGCATGGGATATTTCCGACACATTCAACGGTCTTATGATGATGCCCAACCTTATCGGCGTGCTCACGCTCTCGGGTCTGGTCATGAAGATCACAAAGAATTACGTTGACCGCAAGCTGAAGAATAAAAAGGACGTTGAGCCTATGCTCTCGGCATTTGATGATATTCAAGCTGAACAGCTTCAGAAAATGAAAGACGACGGCGAATATTGATCGTTCACTGAAGCCTTAAAATAATGTAAAAAACATCCTGTTGATTCGCGCAAAGAATCCGCAGGATGTTTTTATATTAAAACCTATCAAGCGTGTGACATAATCGGGAACATCAGCTTATCTCTTTCGATACACTTCAAATCCTCGCCCAAAATAAACAATGTGCAATCCTCCTCCTTACGCTCCCTAACGAGAAGTCCATACTTATGTACGGGCGAATACCCGAGCACTGCTTTACTGACTGTCTCCCCAAATGACCCGGCAAGACGAGCTATCTCCACCTGCGCCTTTCCGAATATCTGATGAATATACAGCACACCGCCGTTTAATTCGGCAGCGACATAAGCTCCGACTTCGGGCAGATAATAGATATGCTCTGCAAATGCCGTGTCCAGCCGGAACCGGAACAATCCAAGATTATCGCTCATATACACAGCGTCATTCTGATTAAGCTGCTTCAAATCCTCAGAATATCGCCTTATTGTATCATAAAGCCGCTCGCACTGCTCATTGTCTGACATATCCACCTTTTCAATCGCATACGGACTTTCCCATCGTATATTTTCGCACGGCATGTAATATTCATATTCCTTTGACGGCTTAAATCCGAATTTCGGATAATAGCTGCAAACGCTGTCATTGGCAAACAGATAAATTCCGTCGGCCTTGTCGGCATACTCGCTTAGAATATGCTCCATAATATCGCGATTCAAACCTTGACCGCGATATGCCGAATCAGTCATGACTGTGCCAAGCTGAATGTAATTTTTCTTTACACCTCTTACATCAAACTGCATCAGATTTACTGACACGTTGGATATGACTTTATCGCCGTCGAGCAGCGCATGAGGAATATACATATCCCCCCAATGTCCCGACGAATACCAATCACTAAAATCAAAGCCGAAAGTCTGACGGGTAAGTTCATTAAATGACTTACGCAGTGCGTCATTATCTTTTACTTCTGTTGAGTATTTATATTTCATCATTTTCACTGTCCTTTATATGTTACTATGCAAAAATTTAATCTCTGTCGCGATCTCTTTCCACATCATATCGGCGCAGGAATTCATCAATGCCCGATATTCCCATGCCGATTACTGCCTTGTAGACATCCACACTTCTGTATTGCTCGAAAGAATACATATTTTTATTGATCAATGCTTCTTTAATTTTAACAATTTTCGACTTCTGCTCAGGGCTTGCCTTCTGAGCGATCGCGTCACAGTATTGAACCGTGTCCTCTATCTTTGCCTTGTCGAGAAACCATATGTCAAAATTCCACAATTCGCCCGTCATCATGGTTTCAAAGCCGTGAAACCACACTGTGTCGCCCTCTGCATTGATTTCCTGCTTGGCTTCATACCAAGTCGGGTGAAATTTATCAATGATAAACGAGGTCAATTGATATAATTTTTCCTGTGACATGCCTGCATTGTCAACATCTATATCCAAGTCATTCCAAGCCATCATATCCATGCGATAGCTGCCTATCATGTGAACCTCGCCGTATTTTTTCAGCTCATCCAATAAGCCGCAGTCATACAAAAAATAATCCGCTGTTTCTTTCCTGCTTTTTTGCATTTTCCCTGCCCTTTCAATTAATCTCATTCCACGCCCGCCTTGAAGCTGTAAATCGGCTTGATTATCGCGTCGATGCTGACCGTTGGCTCGATATTATCCACGATGTCCTCAATGCGCTTGTATGCCATCGGACACTCATCGAGCGTCTCACTGCTTATCGAAGTGGAGTAAATCCCCTCCATCTCCTTGCGGTATGCCGAAACGGTGAAGCTCTCCTTTGCCTGTCTGCGGCTCATCAATCTTCCCGCTCCGTGGGGTGCGGAATAATTCCAGTCGGGATTGCCCTTGCCGGTGCAGATAAGGCAGCCGTCGCGCATATTTATCGGGATAATGAGCCTTTCACCCGATTGCGCCGACACTGCGCCCTTGCGGAGAATCATATTTTCGGTGTCGATGTAGTTGTGAATGGTGGTAAACTGCTCGTCAACCTTTAGCTTCATGCCGCGGATGATTTCGTCCATCATCGCCTGACGGTTGAGCGCGGCGAATTCCTGCACGATTTTCATGTCGTGAATATAGCTTGTGAATAGATTTCCGCTCACATAGGCAAGCTCTTTGGGCACACTGGTGCTAAATT
>JBGUUF010000059.1:0-1502 GCA_045133435.1 Acutalibacteraceae bacterium | reverse complement strand
TATTGGCAATCTGTCAAAAATATGTTATTATATTTTGTTGTATAATTAATAATCGGGGGCGAATAACTCAATGACAACATTCAATATAGTACATACAGCCGATTTGCATTTAGGCTCGCTGTTTTCATCCACTCCCGAAGTGGCGGCCGAGCGAAAAGGCGAACAGCTTGACACACTCAAGCAAATTATGGATATATGCGTCAGCCGCAATGCCGACGCTCTTTTGATAGCGGGCGATATGTTCGACAGCATGAAGGTGGATCGCCGCCTGCTGGACGACGTTAAGGAAATGCTCAGCCACTACAGCGTGAGAATATTCATCACACCTGGCAATCACGACCCCGCCACGCCCGACTCCTGCTACAACGAGGAATGGCCCGAAAACGTCCACATATTCCGCGGCGGCATGGAAAAGGTCGAAATTCCTGAGAAAAACACCTGCGTGTGGGGCGCAGGCTTCACCAAGACAAGCTGCGACGAAACTCTGCTGAGAGATTTCATGCCGGTAAGCAGCCGCATCAATGTATTGGTGCTGCACGGCGAGCTGACATCCTCTGAATTCTCCGACAGCCGCTACAATCCGATATTCGAGGAGGCTCTCAAAAACTGCGGCGCAGATTACGTCGCGCTGGGTCACATCCACGGCTACGAGCACTACGAGTACAACGACTTCCTCTACTGCTATCCCGGTGCACCCGCAGGCCGCGGCTTTGACGAGACCGGCGAAAAGGGCGTGCTCTGCGGATACGCCGCCAAGGGCTTTGCACACATGGACTTCTATCCGCTCGACAGCAGACAATATTTCACCGAAAAGCTCGACGTGAGCGGATGTGAGAGCACCCAGCAGTTCGCGGGCAGAATTATAACTGTATTGCGCGACAGACACGGCGAAGCATTCGCTAAGCACCTGTACGACCTCACGCTCATCGGCGCACTGGAAAACGGCATAGTCCCCAGTCTGCCCGACATCACCAAGCGTCTGAGGGAAACTGTTTTTTACGCCCGTCTGACCGACATGACCACCACCTCGCTCAATCTCGAGCTGCTCATGAATGACGGCACGCTCAAGGGCGCATTCGTCAGAAAAATGGTGAACAAAATGCAAAATGACAGCCGCAACCGCGACAAATACATGCGTGCACTGCTCTACGGTCTGCGCGCATTCGAGGGAGATGTGACCATCAATGAAGATTATTGAGATTAATATAAAATGCTTCGGCAAGCTGCGCGACTTTACACTCAAGCCCACCGACGGCGTGAATATCGTCTACGGCGAAAACGAGTCGGGAAAGTCCACTATAATGGCATTCGTCAAGGCGATGTTCTACGGTCTCGGCACGGGCGAAAAGCGCAGACAGTATGAGCCGTGGGACGGCGGTAGAATGAGCGGCAGCATCGAATTTGAGCACGAGGGCAAAAATTATGTGCTCAACCGCACCTTCGGCGCGACTAAATCGGGCGACAAGACCTCACTTTTCAACAAATCCACCGGCGTTGAGGAA
>JBGUUF010000058.1:0-3890 GCA_045133435.1 Acutalibacteraceae bacterium | reverse complement strand
CCTGCCCCACGCTCTCACCGCTGATGAGGGCAAGCGCACCGTCCTTGCGGGCGATGATCTGTGCGATTTTGATCATGTATCGGCGCATGATGACCGTGAGCATGTCCTCGGGGCAGTAATCGCGGATAGCCTCCTGAATCTCGGTGAACGGAACGATGTGCAGACGGATATTTCCCGACCAGTCCGCGACCTTTCCGAGCAGGTCCTTGACCTTTTCTTCAGCGCGCTGGCTGGTGTAGGGAGGACTTGCGAAGTTCACGGCGGAGAGCTCCAGACCGCGCTTTGCCATCATCCATGAGGCGACGGGGGAGTCAATGCCGCCTGAGATCATCACGCATGCGCGTCCGCCTGTACCGACGGGCAGACCGCCTGCTCCCCTGATAGGCTGCTTGTGAATGTATGCGGCAGTGTCTCTTATCTCAATGGTCACAACGATGTCGGGATTGTGGACGTCAACCGTGAGATTGCCGAAACGGTCGAGGATGTATTCGCCTGCCTGAGCGCATATCTCAGGACTTTTCAGCGGGAATTTTTTATCGGCGCGCTTGGCTTCTACCTTAAATGTACGGGCAGATTCCAGCTCGTCGCAAAGATATTCGCAGACAGCGGGGAGAATTACGTCCATATCCTTTTCAACTTCGGCGGCGCGGCTGAGCGCGGCAATGCCGAACACCTTGGAAATGCAGTCCACAGCGTCCTCGATGTCCAGATTTTCCATCGGATGCACATACATCGTGGACTGCGCTCTTATAATTTTAGCATCGCCGTAAGGAGCGACGGCTTTTCTGATATTTTTGACCAGAGTTTCCTCAAAGCTCTTTCTGTTAAGACCCTTGAGTGCAAGCTCACCGTTTTTTATAAGTATGATTTCGTTCAAAGTAAATTTTCCTCCGAAAATAAATTTTTATATTTAAGGATTCGCTGATTAAATGCGAATCGACTTCAGCCGTTTCATTAATTAAAGTGCGCCAGCGTCGAAATTCCTTCACTCACCGCACGGACTAATTCGTCTATTTCGTCAATAGTGTTGTCCGCGCTGAAACTCACACGAATCGCGCTGTCGGCGGCATCATGCGGCAAATCAAGCGCCTTTATAACGTGGCTTGGCTCGCCTTTTGCGCATGCCGAGCCGCCCGAGACATATATCCCGCGCCCCGACAGATAGTTCAGCATGGTTTCCGCCTTGACACAGCATGTGCTGAAATTGATTATGTAGGGCAGAGCGTCCGACGGGCTGTTTATCACCACGCCGCCGATTTCCGACAGCTTTTTGACAGCGTAATCATTCAATTCCTGCACAACCTTAGTGCGGCGATTCATTTCGGCGCGATCACATGCAATTCTCGCCGCCGTGCCGAATGCAGCGATAAGCGGAGCGGCCTCTGTACCCGGGCGGAATGAATCCTCCTGATGCCCGCCGAATGTGTGCTGAGGAATGCTCAGTCCCTTGCGCTTATACAATGCACCAACGCCCTTGGGCGAGCATATCTTGTGAGCGGAGACGGTGAGCATATCCACGCCGAGACGCTTTGCATTGATCGGTATCTTGCCGAATGCCTGCACGCAGTCACAGTGTACCAGCGCGCGCGGAGCATTTTTTCTCGCGGACTTCACAGCAGCTTCTATCGGTAAAATGCTGCCGACTTCGTTGTTGACCATCATCATCGTGACCAAAATCGTGTCGCTGTTGATCGCATTGTTCACCTGCTCGGCGGAGATATGTCCATGAGTGTCAGGCGCAAGGCGAATCACCTCGAAACCTTGGCTTTCAAGCTCAGCCACGCTGTCCATGACCGAGGAATGCTCAATGGCGGTGGTGACTATGCGGTTGCCGATTTTTTTATTTTTAGCCGCCGCACCGAACACGGCGATATTGTTGGCCTCCGTACCTCCGGATGTAAAAAAAATCTCCTCAGGTAGAGCGGAAAGTGCCGAAGCGACCGAACGGCGCGCTTCTTTCAGCTTTTTGTCCGCCGCATCGCCCATAGCGTGAGTGGAGGATGGATTGCCCCAGAATTCACTCATCATCTGCACAGCCGCCGCCACAGCTTCCGCAGAAGGTTTGGTGGTAGCGCTGTTGTCAAGATATATTTCCCGTGTCAAAAAAACACCTCTTTAAATTTTGCTAAACATAGTAATTATACCTTATATTGTGGCTTATTGCAATACCTTATATAGACATATATTTTGGAGAATTTTTGAATAAATTTAAAATAAGCGTGTTTCAAGGAAAATATCTTGTTGAAAAGAATGTCGCGCTGATATATAATGGTTGTAAATGATTTTGTGTATTCTAAGGAGATTTTTGATTTGAAGTACAACGAATTAATTGCAAAGTATCCCGATTTTATCTATCACGGGTTCGACATGACCGAACAGGACGGCTGCGTTAAAATCGCATATAATTTTGAAACGGTCGGTCTGACTGAATTTCACCCGTCGTGGCTCTATCCTGACAGCGGAATTGATGTGAATGACCCCACGTTTGTCGAGTTCGTATTCTCAATAGGCATGGTGGAGCTGGTGAGCTATTGGAAAGCGACCTGCTCGCCGAATGTCACGGTAAAATGCGGCTATCTGAGTGAGTCGCAGAAGAATTGGTGGAAGAAGCTGTATTTCCACGGTCTCGGCGAATTTTTCTATATCAACGACGTTCAGCCCGACATGGATAAATTTATGACCATCACCGCGCAAGGCGAGAAATTCAAACGTGAGATAAACGGCACAAAATCCCTCAATGGCTGTATGATTCCCGTCGGCGGCGGAAAAGATTCGATAGTCGCACTGCATATTCTCTCTCTCTGCGAGGAGAAGGACAATATGTGCTTTATGATAAACCACCGAAATTCCGCATTTGCCTCAGCAATGCTGGCGGGTTATCGTCCCGAAAATATCTGCCGTCCGAAAAGATACCTCGACCGCACGATAGTCGAGCTGAACAAGCAAGGCTTCCTCAACGGTCACACCCCGCTTTCGGCGCTTATCGCATTCTCGGCATCTATGGCGGCTTATCTCAACGGCAAAAAATATGTCGTTCTTTCCAACGAGTCCAGCGCAAATGAAGCCTCGGTTTCGGGCAGCACTGTAAATCATCAGTATTCCAAGAGCTTTGAATTTGAGAAAGATTTCTCCGATTATCTCAAGGCTTACATCCCCTGCGGAGTGGAGTATTTCAGCCTCCTGCGCCCGCTCTCGGAAATTCAGATAGCGTCGATATTCTCGCAGCTCACGGAATATCATCAGGTGTTCAGAAGCTGCAACGCAGGCAACGCGGGCAAGAATTTCGATACATGGTGTCTGGACTGCTCCAAGTGCCTGTTTGTGGTAATGATACTGTCGCCTTTCCTTTCGGATAACGAAATCAAGGAGATATTCCGTATCAACCTGCTGAATTCAAGCAGCGAGAAAATGGTGAAATATTTTGAACAGCTCATCGGTCTGCATGAATCCAAGCCGTTTGAATGTGTAGGCAGTGTGGATGAGATCAATTTCGCCATGTGTCAGGCGATTCGCAAGCGTGAGCAGGCAGGAGCGGAATTGCCGTACCTGCTGAATTATTACACAAAGACTCCTGCATATGCAAAGTATAAGGACGCGCCCAATGTGTATGCCGAATATTTTGACGAAGTAAACCTGATTCCCGAGCACATCAAAAAGTATGTGCGTGACTGCGCTGAAAATTGCAGATGGTAGATATATATTTAATAATGATAAGAAGTTCCGACAATGACTTGTTTGTTGTCGGAACTTCTTATTATATAATTGAAAAATGGAGCTTGATGAACTTGGCACTTTTTAAAGTTTTTTAGAAATCTGGCGAGACATCAAGAGATTTTTTGCTGATAAATATTGACACTGTTGCCATGTTTATAGTATAATACGCTCATAAT
>JBGUUF010000057.1:0-4055 GCA_045133435.1 Acutalibacteraceae bacterium | reverse complement strand
TCTTTGAGCATTCTGCGGATTCTGCCGCTGTCCTTGAGGACGTTGGGAATTTTGTGCATTTCTTATATCAGGGTTATAATCTGAACGGTTATTTTTATCCAAAATTATTCCTCCACACTTGATTATTGTTTTACACCAAATAAATATAGCATAAATTTATTAACGCATTATGAAAAAAGCAAAAAAACTAATCGACGGAAGTGCTGTTTTTGACAATAGCTTCAAAATACTGTCTCAATTCGGAAATTTCGCCCACGTCGAGCTTTTGCAGAAGATTGCGGCTTTGTGCGCGGATAGTATTGCGTGAGAGCATCATTTTATCAGGAAGCTGTTCGGCGGTGTATCCGTCCAGCACCACCAATTCCAGCAGATAACGCTCACGTTCGCTCAGCTCAAGCTCTCGCGACTTAGCCTTTATTGCCGCGCGGAGCGACTTGCGGAATTCAAAACTTTCCTGCGTAAGTCCGTGCTTTTTGAGCAGATAGAAGATGATGGGGCCGTCTATAATTATCAGAATGGCGAGAAGTGCGATAACCAGCGCCTTGCTCTGAGAGGGTGCAAAATAATTTATCAGATTGGCGATAAACTCCGCCGCGACTACTTCTGCATAGCCGAACAGCACATAAAACAGCGGGTGCTGGCGGTCCATAGCGAAAGTCAGCACGAATATGTAGGTGAATATCCCGAAGCATGCCTGTCCCGCGTAGTAAAATATAAGGAAAAAAGTTTCCTCGACGGGCGAAAAGTAGGGAAGATACAGCATTATAGCGGAGTAGGTGATGAAGCACATGCCGAATATGAATATCGGTGTGATGTTGTGAAATCTGATGAACAGCCCGATCACGACCGCCGCGATTATAAATGGAATATAGCTGAAAATTTCGTATGGTTTAAAGGATGGTGCATAAAGCTCCGCGCCGAATGCCGTGATTCTTCCACAGCAGAAATAGTAGGCGATGGATAGGAAAAAAAACAGCACATATGCCGTTGGGATGCGGCGCAAAAGATTTTTTGTAGAAGTTTCGGCGTAGCTGATTATGGGCATTTCCTCGCGCGAAAATCCCGAGGAGCGCACCGTCAGCAGTGCGAGCAATCCCGAGAGCACCGCGAGGACATAGATTCCGCGCGTCATGTCCATGCGGGTGTAGATTATCTCATCCAACAGCCGCACGCCTCCGCCGATCGCCGTGCCTATAGCCACAGAGAAAAGCCGCTGTCCCACCTTGACGTCCAACAGCGATGAAAATACCGCCAGCACACCGAATGCGGCGCATATTCCCGTGATGTCGGCATATACGCTGAAGGAATCCGCGTTGGTAAAAGCGAGGGCAAGTCCGCTTTCCGCCATGAGCACGGCGGGGACTATGCGGAAATATCGGTGGTTGAGCAGTCCCTCGAAATCAAGATGCGAGGTCAGGAGCAGCATTATCGCAAGAGTAGTGAGCAATGAGCCGCCGAAGATGATCTGTGTTGAGGCAAAAAGGTCGGATGTTCCGTAAATTTCCAGACTTTTTTCGCATATATACATGACTGTCAGGTACCAGCCGACAAATCCGCCGACGCACAGACCGCTGCTGAGCGCACGGTGTTTGATATTTTTTAACATAATAAAATATCATTCCTTATCAATATTATACTACAATCATACCATGCCGCGGACAATTATTCAACAAATAAGTCAAATTATTTTTTATGATATTTTTAATTTTTACAAATAGTTACAAAACACTTGCATAAATCAGAGTTTTATGCGATAATAATAGCGTGTTTTTTTATCTGTGTAATGAATTTGAAGCTTGGCGTTGAGTTTCGGGTTCATGTGTTGTATATTTATATTAGAAAAGGATGATGGAAAATGGCGGCAAATTATTATCAGAATTCGGGTCAAACCCCAAACAATAATACTTCCGGAAAGAAATCCGGCAACGGCTGGAAGGCGCTGTTGATCGCAGTGCTCGCGATACTGGTCATTTCCCCGATAGATTTTGTTCCGGGTGATGCGGCTACTGTAGTCGGCCTGCTCGACGATGTGGCATATGTGGCGGGCATAGTCGGCACTGTGCTAAGCATGGTGGGTAAAAACAAGGTGGTCAAAACGCAGGATGATGCCGCTAAAAACTACAATGACGTAGACAGCAACGAGAAAAAGTAAACAGAAAATATACAGCGTTCAGCAATTTTAATGCGGCGTTCAATGATATGAATGCCGCATTTTTTCGCGAACCTTTGGATTTGAAGGATGAATGCACGATTTGTTCAACTTTAAATGCGATAAATTATTAATAATTCGTAAATAATTGTAATTGTTTTTTATATTTTAACACAAATATGTTATCATATAACGAAGCATCATAAAATTATCAGCCGAATTTTTTGTCTGCGGCTGTTCTCAAGATATGTATTGAGGTGATTGAAACATTGCGTAGCGCAAATAAAATTCTCATTCGTGCGGCTGCGGAGTCCAATGTTGGTAATGCACGCGGCAACAATGAAGACAATGTTTATTTTAACGGAGACTACATAACACCAAGAAATATAAATAAACCTTTCGCTATCAAGACGGGCGAATACACTGACGTCAACGTGTTCGCGGTGCTCGACGGCATGGGCCGCAACAATACCGGTTCGTTTGCCTCGCTGGTTGCAGCTACCAGACTTGATGCAGTGGCGGATAAAATTTCGTTTGACACAGATTCCACTGCTGATGATGCGGTTCTGGCTTACATGCAGGAAACCAACGAGCTTATACGCGACCAGCGCCGTGAAACAGGCGGTGTGCGCACAGCCTCTACATTGGCTTTGCTCATCATTGAGCACGGCAACGCGCATGTATATAATGTAGGCGACAGCCGAGTTTATCTCTACCGCGATAAACAGCTCGTCAAACTGACCCGCGACCATGTCGCAGTCGAAGGGCAGAAATCCGTGGCACTCACCGAGGAGGGTGTCCGCCACGGACGAATAACGAAATTTTTGGGTATGAACAGCCGTGAGGGCAAGATGGAGCCTTATCGCGCCAAGCCTTTCAAGGTGAAAAAGGGCGATAAATTCCTCGTGTGCAGCGACGGTCTGAGCGACCAGATAGACGAGGACGAGCTTACGGTTTGTCTCGGCAAACGCAAGGACCCGTTCGGGCATACCAATGAATTGATGTCACTTGCCATGACTGACGACAGCGACGACAATATTTCCGCGATCGTGGTCGAGGCGGTGGAGCCGGGATTCCACATAACGCAGAATATGATACTTGTGGCGCTGGGATGTCTTATTATGGCGATCGGCGTGCTGATAGGATTTGCGTTCGGCTGGATAGTCGGCAGTACCAGCAAAACATATGAAGGTTTGGAAAGCTATGATGAGGATTATTTTGTGGCTGCCTCGTCAAATGTTTCAGGCTCGGATATTGTGGATGAATCCACTACGGCGGGTTCGACAACAAGCACAACAGTTCCTACCACAGTGCCGGGCAAGGATGAAACAAGCTCAGATGATATTCAATACACGGTCTACGGTTTGACGCTGGAGCAGAATGACGATATTACCTTGGCGCGAGGTAAGACGGTCCAGCTTTCAGTTGAGATAAATCCCGACAATGTGCCCGACAGCTATGTGCAGTGGAGTTCTGACAATGAAAAAGTCGCCACGGTAGACGAAAATGGCAAGGTCAAGGCGAAGAAGGTCGGCAAGGCGACGATTACCGCGACAGCCGGAAACTGCTCGGTATCGTGTACGATACGCGTAAAATAAATTCGGTCTGCGCAGTGTAACGCAGATTTAAAGTTTTTGGAAGGATGGTCGTAAAATTGGCTTTTTTCAAAAGATTCAAAAATCAAAATAAGAAAAAACGCTACGAAAATCCTGCTGTAAATCAGGCTATTGATGAGATTGATAAGCGCAGGGAAGAGGCAAATTCCGCAAATGTCGGCAAACCGTTTGCGGATGCCCCGAAGCCTGCCAATGACGGACAGCAATCGGAATTTTCACCTGTACTTTCGTTTGATCCCAGCGGATTGAATGTGGAAAATATGGTATTTAAACCCTCGGATGCCGATCCG
>JBGUUF010000056.1:0-1949 GCA_045133435.1 Acutalibacteraceae bacterium | reverse complement strand
ATGTATGTCAATAGTATTGCTGTTTTTTAACAGATATTTTTTAATGGTGATCCCAAATCAATTAGGGATTCCATTTACCTGCTATGTAGTCTTCTGTATCTAAAATATTCTCTCTAGTCAAATAAAGTCTATAATTAGTCTATGTGCTTTCCGATAATACATTTACAATACATCGGTGTGATTTTTATCATCCCCTTTTAATTCACATTATAGGAATTTTCTTCATAAAGTCAAGTCTTTTCATAAATTTTAGTAATTATTTAATAAACGCTTTACAAATACTTCTTATTATTTATGCTATATGTTTATTTACTAGCTATTTTTTGTCTAATGTTTTTGGAATTTGATGACATTGCAAAAAAAAAATCCACATGCTCAAATTAAAATTTTGAAGCATGCGGAGAAATAAAATTATTTAATTTTTTTTAAAGCGCAATTGATATTGCTACATAAGCAATTATCATCGTGACGACCACTTGAACTATATTGCTGAGCACCATGCCCCAGAACGGCAGTTCTCCCGCCAGCTTCTTGAGCGATTCATTGAGCAGCATAAAGCTAGCGATGAATCCCGCGATAAGCAATATAAACGACATCGGCAGCAGGAAGAACGAGAATATAAACGCCGCCGCGCAGGCTATAGTCATGGGGAAATACGAAATTGCCACCGCCTTGAACAAGTCCTCAAACTCGACCTTTTTCTGCATTGCCGACAGGAACACATATTCGCACATTGATGCCGCAAAGAACAACACCGCAAACGCTATTAACGAGATGAAAAACAGCAGGAACATCTTGCCGAAGCCGTAATCCCCGATGAAATTCATCGCATAAGACGCAAACGCGCCCAAAATCTGCTTTATGAGAGCGTTGAAGCCGTTGCCCACTATTCCCGCCGTGCAGAGTGCGGCGAAGACTGCATTCAGTCCCGCGAATATCGCCCATGAGTGATTAGTTCCGCCCACAGCCTCGTCAATAACGTCCGAGGGATTCTTGGTGAAAAAGCTCTTTGCACTGCCAAGCCATTCGGTTATGATCGCCGGCATCTCAAAAGATTTACTCTGCTGAGCATAATTCTGCTGAGTGTAATCTTGCTGTGAATAATCTGCATTCGGCTGATAATTCTGCTGTGAGTAATCCGTCTGTGAATACTCCACGTTCGGCTGATAATTCTGCTGTGAGTAATCCGCTTGAGAATACTCCACATTCGGCTGATAATTCTGCTGTGAGTAATCTGCCTGAGAATAATCTACATTCGGCTGTGTGTAATCCTGCTGAGTCTGCGGATAATATCCCGACAGATCTACCGGCTGGAACTGCTCGGGCGGGATGGGATTGCCGTTTGCATCCACATACACGCCGTTTGCATCTACAAAAATTTCCTCCTGCGGCTGCTCTGCAAAGGTATAGACTGAGCCGCAATTACGGCACACGCCGTTTTCATCCAACTGATTGCCGCAATTTGTGCAAAAATTAGCCATTGTTAATATGCTCCATTCTTTTATGTAAATTTAATCTGTGTTTATTTCGGGAAACGCTACATTGACCGACGTTTTGAAGTCGGCAACCGCCTGTTCCTTCGACTTGAAGCCGCCTGCGTATTCGTTCATATAGATCTTGAACATGGCGGTTATTTCATTGTCGTAGGCAGTGAGATTGCCCATCGTCACGTCATCCGCCACCACCGAAAGCTGGTGATAATAATTCTGACCGCCTATGAAGCTGTCCTCGAACTGCGGGTCAAATCTCATCTGCGAGACGACTGCCTTACTTGCGGCAAATTCGCCCGAGGTGCGGAAATATTTAACCGACTCTTCCATGCGTGAAGCATCGTCGGTGCATGCGGTGAACAACGAGATGAAATCGCCCGCCGCCTTTTTATTTTTACTGCCGCTGTATGCCGCCAGCCAGCTTCCGCCCCAGCAATAGCCCGACGGACCGGGAATTAC
>JBGUUF010000055.1:0-2349 GCA_045133435.1 Acutalibacteraceae bacterium | reverse complement strand
TGATAAATGCCGATTACGGGCGCATTGAGGAGGTTCTCAACAACCTGCTCTCCAACGCCAAGCACCACACCCCCGACGGCGGCAAGATTACTGTGGAGGTTCACGAAATTCCGGGCGGGGTTCAGTGCAATATATACAATTCCGGCAGCCATATTCCCGAGGAAAGTCTCGACCGCATTTGGGAGAGCTTCTACAAGGTGGATAAGGCGCGCACCCGCAAATACGGCGGCTCGGGTCTGGGGCTGAAGATAGTTAGCTCGATACTCGACATGCACAGCGGCAAATATTCGGCTGTCAACACCGAGGACGGCGTGATTTTCGGCTTCTCACTGCCGAGAATGCATAAGGAAAATACAAAATAAGTTGATCGGGCGGCAGATTTTTCACAGGAATTTGCCGCCCGATTTTATTTTTGCAATGAAATTTTTTTATCAAAATATTGCATAAATTTAATTAATGATATTGTTTTTATGCAACATATGGTGTATACTATAAAAGACGATTAATAAAAGAATGTTCAGGTGATTTTTCCAAATGCCCGCAGATCTACATTGCCACACGACCATGTCCGACGGTTCGTGTTCACCCGAATTTGCCATTGAGTTGGCAAAAAACTCGGGGCTTTCCGCACTTGCCCTGACTGACCACGACTATTACCCTGCGGATCTTGATGCCGACCTATTGAGCGAAAAGCATTCTATCCGCGTGATAAAGGGCGTTGAGTGTTCGTGCAGCGACACCGCGAGAGGTCACAAGGTTCATGTCCTTTGCTACAACTGCAAATATCCCGAGGCGCTGACCGAAATTCTGAAAAAATGCAACCAAGCGCGCACCGACGCGGTTTTGCAGATGATAAAGAAGGTCGCCGCGATGTATCCTATAACCGAAGAAATGGTCATGGACGGAGTGAGCAGCAGCGGATTCTGCGGCAAACAGCATATTATGCTCGCGCTGATGAAGGCGGGATATACCAACGAAATGTTCGGACCGCTGTTCAAGCAGCTTTTCAGCAGCAAGACGGGAAGCTGTTTTGTCCCGATAAAGAACCCCGATGTTTTTGAGGCAATGAAGTACCTGCGCGAATCCGGCGGCGTGATAGTTATGGCGCATCCGTCGGTCTACGGCAGTATAGCTTCGATGGAGAATTTGATAAAGGCGGGTATTCACGGTATCGAATTGAACCATCCGCGCAACAAGCCGGAGGATATGAAAATTATTTCACAGGCGGCGAAGGCTCATGGTCTGCTGCTGACAGGCGGCACGGATTTTCACGGATATTTCACCCACATATCGCGTGTCAGACCGCTCGGCTCCTACACCGCGAGTGATGAACAATTAAATGCACTGCTCGAAAAGTCGGCGCAGCTGCATGCTATAAATTAGCTAATATACTTTTTGAAAGGATGTAAAAATTAATGCAGTACAGGTACAAACCCAAGGGAGTTTGCTCCAGAGAAATCGTTATAGATGTTGAGGACGGCGTTGTAAGCAACGTGAAGTTTATCGGTGGATGTGCGGGCAATACTCAAGGCATCGGCGCATTGGTCAAGGGAATGAAGGTTGAGGATGTGATCAGCCGTCTCGACGGTATAAACTGCGGATTCCGCGGTACATCATGCCCCGACCAGCTTGCAAAGGCCCTTACTGAAATTTCAAAATAAAGGAATGCACACTGGAGGCAGGAACGATGAACAATGATTTTTTGGACGACAGAGATGTAAAGATCTTTGGCGAAGATAAGGAAGAATGCTGCTGCACCTCGGAGGACAGCGAGTATGTCAAGCTGATAAACGAGCAGAAGGGCAGCCGCAATATCCGCCGCGCGATGCGTTTGGGCGCGTCGCTGGTCATGGAGATAGACCGCTCGATGCCCGACTTGAATTCGGGTGTGTTCGCACTGCCAGATGACCAGGATTCAATGCTGCTCAACAGAAGCATGCTCATGGTTTTTTCCATGATAATCGGCGTGGAGCAGTACGTCCCGGGCAAGGCTTTGGCGGGCACTGCGCTGAACGTGTTTTACGATACGCTCAAGAAAGAGGACCCGAAGCTGTATGACAACATGAGCGCGACAGGCTCGTTTACATTCTACTATCTCGCATACCGCCGCGACGGTGATCCCAAGCAGCGAGTTGCACAGGCATTTGCTATGCTCTGCGGCGATGAAAATAACGAAGACTTGATTCAAGTCGGTGAGGCGATATATCACAGATACCGCCACATAGTCCGCGATTTCGTCGAGGAGATCGGCTTTGAGCCTGAAGATTGATTTTACATGAAAAACAAAAAAGACAGTCGTTTTACTCACATTAATTTGAGTGAAAATCGGGGGTGTTTTTACTTTTTATT
>JBGUUF010000054.1:0-4093 GCA_045133435.1 Acutalibacteraceae bacterium | reverse complement strand
GCGAATTCATTAAAGGCTTTGCCGATAGTCAAGCGGTTTCTTGGGCAGTGCGCGGAGTTCTGGTGGTATTTTTGGTGTATATGCTGCTGTGCTATAATAACGTGCGCGCCGAAGAAAAGGCGGAATTCGATGAGCCGCAGAATGGGGAAGAGCAGGCAGAAGCCCCCACCGACGATGGCGAAGAAGAAATTAATGATAATAATTAAAAAAATCGGGAGTATTTCAATGTGGAAATACTTCCGATTATTGCTGTTTATTTTTGAGAGGAAGTTTTTTAAGTTATGGAAAGTTTTTTAATAGTATTCGGACAAGTGCTGTCGCTTTTCATCATGATAGGTGTCGGCTTCGGCATGTATAAGGCGAAATTCATCAACGATACTGGTGCGGCGCAGATGACCGACCTGCTGCTTTATGCGGTAACTCCGTGCATCGTTATCGACGCGTTCGACCGCAAATTCGACCCGAGCACTGCTTCGGCGATCGGCATATTCGCCGTGACGGGAATTGCGGTAATGCTGCTCGGAGTGATCGTCGCATCGCTGGTGTTTCGCGGCAAGGATAAGAATTCACGCATCGTTCAGCGGTTCGGACTGGTGTTTTCCAACTGCGGATTCATGGGCATTCCGCTGACTCAGGCGATTTGCGGCGATGAGGGCGTGCTGTATGCGTCGATATTTCTCGCGATATTCAACCTGTTCCAGTGGACCTACGGCGTGGCGGTGATGTCGGGCGAAAAGCTCTCGGTCAAAAAGGCGATACTCAACCCCTGCGTGCTGGGTTTGGCGGTTGGACTGCCGATTTTCCTGCTGTCGTTGGAGATCCCGTCGCCCGTGGAGAGCGCGGTTTCAATGCTCGCCGACTTGAATTCTCCGCTGGCTATGGTGATAATCGGCACCCATCTGGCTAAAACCGATATCGTGGGCACGTTCAAGGACGTGCGCTGTTACGCCGTGGCATTCATGCGGCTGATAGTCATGCCCGCGCTGATAATGCTGATCGTGATGAACATACCGTGGCTCAACGATAAGCAGATAGTGACGCTTGCCGTGCAGTGCGGTGCACCCGTGGCGGCATCCTGCGCGCTCTTTGCCACGAAATACGAGCGGGACAGTCAGCTCGCCAGCCGAATGGTGGCGCTTTCGACCATATTCTCAATGATAACTCTGCCGCTGCTGATTTCCGTGGTGCAGAACTTTTTATGATTTTAAAATTTTTTTGCAAAAAATTAAAAAACACTTGACTCCAACGTTACGTCATAGTATATACTGATGGCAACACGGAAGGGAGAGAACTGAAAAATGAGATCTGTAAAAGAAGTGAGCAGCTTGACTGGCGTGAGCGTACGCACGCTGCATTATTATGATTCGATCGACCTGCTGAAACCCACGCAGGTCACGGAGTCGGGTTACAGGCTGTATGACGATACAGCATTGGAGCGGCTGCAATCAATTTTACTGTTTCGCGAACTTCAATTCCCTCTGAAAGATATTAAAAAAATCCTCAGCAGTCCAAATTTCGACCGAGCCAAGGCACTCGAACAGCAAATAGAGTTGCTCGAACTGCGCAAGGCACACATCGAGAATTTAATATCTTTGGCCCGTGAAATACAAACGAACGGAGAGATAATTTTGGATTTTTCAGCTTTTTATACGACAAAAATCGACGAATACACCGCAAAAGCGAAGGAATCTTGGGGCGATACCGATGCCTACAGAGAATATGAGGAAAAAACTGCCGGCAAGAGCGACAGCGAGAAAATTACCGCAGGCGAAGGTCTGATGAAGATTCTTGCAGAAATCGGCGAACAGCGCGATTGCCCCGCCGACAGTGAATGCGTGCAGGCTTTGGTCGCAAAGCTGCGCGAATACATCACTCAGAATTTTTACAACTGCACGCCCGAGATATTCCGCTGTCTGGGCGGCATGTATTGCGGCGGCGGTGAAATGACCGATAACATCGACAAATATTGCGGCAGCGGAACGGCGGAATTCGCCGCAAAAGCTATAGAGATTTATTGCGATGCTTTGAAATAAAAAATAAAAAATGCTTTAACCGTTAGATTTTCGGTTAAAGCATTTTTGCTATCTTTTCTTTTTTTCTGGAGTAGTGATGGGGTCAGTCTCGGGGTCAATATTTATGTTCTCCGCGCGGGCGATCTTGTCTATCAAATGGGTGTTGGGCAGGTAGTAGAAGGTGTATCTGCTGCCGACTGTAAGCTCCTTTGCCTCTCCACTGTAACGTAAAGTTATCGTCTCTCCGCTTGTGCCTTTGATCACGACCTCGGTTTTGCCGGGACCTGAAATAACCCCGCTGTCGGGTGCTACCGATGAGATCGTGCCTGTAACGGCAGTCAGCTCCTTTTCTGTCACATTGATATCGCACGCGGCGGGAATCATGTTAATGAACATAACAGCCGCGAGTATCACACATACGCCCGATGTGACCCACGCAAATCGACGTCTGATTTTGTGGTGAACTACTGAGAATAGGAAAAATATCACTCCCACCGCCAGAAAAATTAGCGCGATCGCCGCCAGATAGAAGGTGTATATCGTGATTTCCCTGAACATCATGCCGAATCCGAATCCGAACAGCAGAATACCAAGCATGACCATTACGGCAGAGGCGACTATCGGCTTGACCTTAGTTGAGCCGATCTGAATGGAGCTGTTGTCGCTGATGGTGTTGCCCTGAGCGTCCAGCACCTGAGTTTTGGTGAAAAATATGAAATATTTGAGTATAAAAACCGATGTGGTGAGCGTGATAACTGCCGCTAGCACAATGAGAATAAGTCCGAGTGTGCTGTTGGGCGCAGTATCAAACGGCATGATTGAGTAATACTGTCTGCCGAAGCATGCCACGCCGGATAAAAACGCGACAGCAAACGTGATAGCTATAACAACGATACTTTTGAGTATTTTTTTGCCCATGTATCCGAGTCATCCTTTCTAACTGATGTGCATAAAAATGAACATAGACACATCCTGCACACATAAAGTGTAAGATAATAACTATTTGGTAAAAAAATATTCTTATTTTATTAACAAATAGGATTGTATACATAATCCATTTTATGATTATATTAACACATTATTAATCATTTGTCAACCCCAATATGTTTTTTATATGAAAAAAGTTCCGCCCGCCGAAGTCGGCAGACGGAACGAATTTTTAATTAAGTTCTAAAAAAATCAAGGCAGGAGGGATTACTTGTCTTCGGGGATGAGCAAGCCATAATCGCCGTCGTGACGGAGGTAAACCACATTGATCTGACCGGATTCGGCGTTGCGGAACATGAAGAATTTGTGTCCCAGCATGTTCATTTGAAGCACGGCCTCATCAACATCCATAGCATACACAGGGAATGTCTTGGTGCGGACGATCTGGAACTGTGCATCCTCGTCGGTCTCGTCCTCGACATCGCCGCCGAAGGGTGCGAATACTTCCATCGGATTGGGAGCCTTTACGCGCTTCGCGAGTTTTTTCTTGTTGCGGCGGATCTGAGCGGAAAGGCTGTCCACCACCAGATCGAGAGCCTCTTCGAGGTCAAGACCGGATTTCTCAGCGCGATAGATGTAACCGTCGCTGTGGATAGTAACTTCGATAGTGTACCTGTTTCTTTCCATAGTAACAGTAACGGCTGCGTCGGCATTTTCATCGAAAAATTTATCAAATTTTGCAAATTTTTTATCAACTTTTTCCTTGAAAGAATCTCTCAAATTAATTTTTCTGCCTGTAATCGTCAATTTCATAAAAATAATTGCTCCTTTCCAAATATGAGGAATATTGGGGGGAAATCAAGCGGATTTCTTGATTCCGTATACATTATAACATATTAACCAAAAATAGTCTATAGCATTTTCAAAATTTTCCGATATTTCATAATTTTTTTAAAATTTTTCACAGATTTTTTTCCTACAATAAACTATACATAATCCATAGCGCGTAATCTTGTTATAACAATAAATCGAAATTCATCTTCTCATAAAAATAACTGTGCAACGATGGCGCCTTGGAATCACGATGCCATCGTTGCACAGTTTATGCTAGACAGTTGAACTATGATTTACATAATTGTTAATTGTGTAAATTG
>JBGUUF010000053.1:0-1018 GCA_045133435.1 Acutalibacteraceae bacterium | reverse complement strand
CTCACCGCGACCTTGCGGTCGAATTTCGATGCATAGTCGATTATCTGCTGAATTCTGTAAATATTTGAAGCAAATGTCGCTATAATGATGCGTTTATTCTTCGCCGATTCGCACTGGAACAGCGTATTGAACGCCTCACCTACCTTGCGTTCGCTCATGGTAAAGCCGCTGCGTTCGGCATTAGTCGAGTCTGCCATCATGCAGAGCACGCCTTCCTTGCCGAGCTGAGCAAACCTCCCCAAATCTATCATATCGCCGTGGATCGGAGTTGTGTCGATTTTAAAGTCGCCAGTGTGGACGATAGTTCCGCCGGGAGTGTGGATCGCAAAACCCACTGCATCGGGAATCGAGTGGTTTACGTTGATGAATTCCACCTTAAAATTGCCGACGGTAACAGTCTGTCCCGCAGAAACCACATTCAGCGTGGTAGAACCGAGCAGACGGTGCTCCTTGAGCTTGCCTTCAACCAAGCCAAGTGTAAGGCGGGTGCCGTATATCGGCAGATTTATCTTTTTAAGGAGGTACGGCAGGGAGCCTATATGGTCCTCATGTCCGTGCGTGAAGAAAATACCTCTGATCTTATCCTTGTTGTTTTCCAGATAGGTGAAATCCGGAATGACCAAATCAACGCCGAGCATTGTGTCATCCGGGAATGCCATGCCGCAGTCAACGATGATAGCGTCGTCACCGTACTCAAACATTGTGATATTTTTTCCGATTTCGTTCAGACCGCCGATGAATGAAATCTTCACAGGCAGCTTTGGCTCGATATTTGTCTGATGCGGATAACGATGATAATTTTTCTTGTGATAATTATTCTGATAGCCGTTCTGATAATTATTTCGATAACTTCCCGAGCGTCTGACATTGACCTCCTGCGCGGGAGCTTCTTTTTCTGAGGCGGACGCGTCCTGTCTGGGTTGATAGTTGTCATTCTGTCTGCGCTGATAGCTTTTGAAACCGCCCTTAGTTCCGTAATTCGGGCGGTTCTTTCTGTATGTGCCGTTTGGACGGCTGC
>JBGUUF010000052.1:0-1834 GCA_045133435.1 Acutalibacteraceae bacterium | reverse complement strand
CTGCGTGCCAGTGGCACGCGTTCAGCGCCGACCGAAGCGGAGCGGAGACCCCATCCCCGTCACATAAAAAAACGCAAAAAAAGAAGCGCGAGACGGGGCGCAGGACGTCCAGTGGACGTCCGTTTTGCGCCGACCGGAGCGGAGCGGAGACCGAACCCGCGAGCGGCGCTGCGTGCCAGTGGCACGCGTTCAGCGCCGACCGAAGCGGAGCGGAGACCCGATCCCCGTCATATAAAAAAACGCAAAAAAAGAAGCGCGAGACGGGGATCGAACCCGCGACCCCCACCTTGGCAAGGTGGTGCTCCACCGCTGAGCCACTCGCGCATCTGTCAGCACCGCTGACATTGATTACTATACACCATTTAAGGACACGTGTCAAACGTCTTTCTAAAGTTTTTCGATTTGTCCTTATTTTTTATATTGTATATACAGATTAACAAATTTAATGACTACTATCCCGATCACTCCGCCTTTATCAGCGCCGACAGAACATACTGGCTGCTCCTGAAATTCTTCTGACTGATATTCTCAAGCCTGATCAGGTCGACGTCGAGCCACTGCTCCTCCGCCGTCACCAGAACATGGGCGAACAGGCACCCGAAACTGAACTCATCCCACTTGCCGAACCGGTCAATATCCCGCTTCTTGGAAAAGAAATGAATCCTGCTCTTCATAATAACGAACCGCCACGGCTGCGAATTCATCGCCGACGGAGCAAGGCGCGCGGCCTCCATGACATCCTGCGTCCAGTGGCGCGGCTCCTCCTTGAAAATGCACAGCTCGTGCATAGGTATTCTCTTTGCCTCGGTCGCGCGGCGCGTCAGTGCACCTGCGCTCTTTCCAAAAGCCATGATAATGACGGGTTCAAGGTCATCGCGTTTCTGCCTGTAGCTTACACCTCCGAGGAAACAGCTCCCGAGCCCCAGCGTGAGCATGTAGAGACTGAGCTGCTCCATAATACAGCCCGCATTCATCATAAAGCGGTCTTTCTTCTCGGAATATATAGTCAAATAATACGGCGCACGCACTCCGAAAAATCCTTTTGGCGCATGCTTTCCATCTGTGTTGTCGGTAATGCCGATTTCTGTCCGAATACCCGGAAACAACGAGGGCGCCTCCTCATAAAAAGCGCCGATCGCGGCAAGCTTGGAAGCTTCCACCGGCTCCATCAGATATTTCCGTGTTGATTTTCTCTGGAAAATAGCTTCATAAAGATTCATGCGATTAAGTTTACAGCAAGTTTTGGTGAATTTCAACCTAACATTTACAATTTGGCCATTGATTGCCGAACAGAACAAAGATGACAGCCACTTCTTCATCGAATTAACGGGGTAAAGTACAGATTTTTATTTGACATCAGAATTCTGAGGACTATAATGGTAAATGTTTATATTTATTGTTTAATTAATCCGCTCTCACAATTCACTGCGGATATTAAAGCAAAACTATTTTATGAAAAATTGATGGGAGGTAGACAATGGCAAAGCAGAACATTGACTGGGGCAGTCTCGGCTTCGGTTACATTGCTACAGACAAGCGTTATGTTTCAAACTTCAAGAATGGCGCATGGGATGAAGGCGGTCTCATCGACGATCCGATGGTACAGATCACTGAGTGCGCCGGCGTTCTTCAGTATTCCCAGTCCGTATTCGAAGGACTGAAGGCATACGAGACAGAGGACGGCCACATCGTGTGCTTCCGCCCGGACCTCAACGCATCCCGCATGGCAGATTCCGCAAGACGTCTTGAGATGCCGCCGTTCCCGGAAGACCGCTTCGTGGAAGCAGTCAAAGAAGTGGTTGCTGCAAATGAATCCTGGGTCCCGCCCTACGGC
>JBGUUF010000051.1:0-2072 GCA_045133435.1 Acutalibacteraceae bacterium | reverse complement strand
TAGACGGCGGGAATACGCCGTCGGGGATAGGCTTGATTTCCTCCACCATATCGGCGATCTTGTTGGTGTTGGTGACAACTATCTCATACGCCTTTTCGGGCGGCAGATAGTCGAATTCCGCCAGCATTTCTTCGGTGGTACGGAAGTAGAGAGGTGCCTGCTTGTCGGCATCGTCAAAGCCTTGGTGAACCATGAGCACCTTGCGGAATTCCGAATCCTCGGGGTCTATGAAATGCACGTCGCAGGTGGCGACTACGGGTTTGCCCAGCTTGTCGCCCAACGCGATTATTTTCTTATTTATCTCAATCAAACCCTCGCGGTCCTTGACAGTGCCGTTTCTCAGCATGAATTCGTTGTTGCCCAGCGGCTGAATTTCGAGGTAATCATAGAAATCGGCGATTTTTTCAATATCTCGTTCACTGCGCCCGCCGAGTATTGCCTGATACAGCTCGCCCTGTTCGCAGGCACTTCCGAGAATCAACCCCTCGCGGTGCTTTAGAATGTCGCTTCGTGTGATTCGCGGCTTGCGGTGGAAGTGCTTGAGGTTGGAGGCGGAAATCAGCTTGTAGAGATTTTTCAAGCCGACAAGGTTTTTCGCTAAAATTATCTGATGATTCGGGCGAAGCTTGGTGGTGTCGGTGCATTTCGCCTTGGTGTTGATGTCGTTGACGCACACGACCTCTTTTTCCTTTTGGAGCAGCTCGAATTCCTTCTGCACTATCTGCGCCAATGCAAGGGCATCGTCACAGGCGCGGTGATGCTCGAACGGCGGTATTTCCAAATAATCAGCAATGGTGTCCAGCTTGTGATTCTTCAAGGTCGGATGAAGCGCGCGTGCAAGCGGAACTGTGTCGATATAAACCGGCTCGAATTCAATGCCGCAGCGCTCGCAGGCGGCACGCATGAAGCCTATATCGAAATTCGCGTTGTGGGCGATAAATATCGGATTTTCGCCGCAGTATTCGAGGAACTTGCGGACTGCCTCATCCTCGTCGGGAGCATCCTTGACCATTTCGTCGGTAATGCCCGTGAGCTGGACGATTTTAGGCGGTATAGCTATATGCGGGTTGACGAATGTATTGAAATTATCGACTATTTCGTGGTTGCGGTATCTAACTGCGCCGATTTCAGTGATTCGCTCGGAAACTGCGCTCAGACCGGTGGTTTCGAGGTCGAACACGATGAATTCGCCCTCAAGCGGACGGTCGTCCTCGCCCTTGACGATATCCACCATGTCGTCGATATAATACCCCTCAATGCCGTAGAGGATTTTTATCGGCTTGCCGTTCTTCTTGCAAGCCTTGGCGGCGTTCATCGCGTCGGGAAATGCCTGTGCAACGCCGTGGTCGGTTATCGCGATGGCGGGCATGCCCCAGTCGGCGGCGCGCTCGACCAATTTCTTGGTGGGAGTCATAGCGTCCATCGCCGACATATTGGTATGCAGGTGAAGCTCCACGCGTTTTACCTCGGCATTGTCGGTGCGCTTTTGCTCTTTCATCGTCGCAATGCACTGCGGACGGATGGCGAATTCGTGGTCGAAATCGTCAAATTTATAATCGCCCTGCACCGCCACGCATTTGCCCTCACCCAGAGAGCCGAGAAACTCGGATTCGTCCTTTTTGGCTATCATTTTGACAGTGCATGAGGAGGTCCTGTCGGTGAGATAAAACGACACGATGACCTTATCCCCCGCCTTGGTGTCCTTGGTGTTGAAATTGAAAATCGTGCCGTAGACCGTCACCTTTTTGTAATTCGGGTTGAGGTCCTCCATTTTCACGGCGGGAACACTCTTTGGCGTGCCATAAATTATTTCGGGGTCGGAGTATTTCTCGGGTATTCCCTCGAACGTCAGGCTGGCGGGTCCCTCCTGCACCTTGACCTTCTTGGCGCGGACCTCTCCCGTAAATTCGGGGCGTGATGGCACAGGTGCATCCTCCCACGGCGGCGGCTCATTTGATGAAGCATGCGGCGGCTGAGGAAGCGGGCGCTCCAAAGGTGGCGGCTCGGGCAGCGGCACATGAATGGGTGCGCTCTCGTCCACGGTCAATTTGATTTCCACATGGCGGCCGAAT
>JBGUUF010000050.1:0-9942 GCA_045133435.1 Acutalibacteraceae bacterium | reverse complement strand
ATAACACCACTAAGCAAAAGTGGCAACAGCACTATATTGAGTAAGATAGACATATAACTTTCTTGCAATAGACACAATAATGCCAAAGTATAGCACTACCGCATATTTTGATTTTATTTGCAAGAAAAGTTAATCATCTTTCCACCTCTTTCTAAATTCTAAAACATTATACCATAAATTGCAGGCAAATACAAGTGGTTACAAAAATTTTAACAAATCGCTTATAATACAATCATATAACTTTACTCATTCCTTACTGACCGTAAAATTCAAAGTTTCTGTTGTAATCTCAATTCGTTTTTTAAGTATATCACAAAAATGTAAAAATTTCTACCGCCTACGCAAAGAAACGCCCGAACATTGCTGTTCGAGCGTTCTCGCTTTCGATTGCAATGCTTTATCTTTGTAATTTTATCATAACCTTGTCAACTGCATCCGTATATCTGCCCTGTGCAATCAGCTTGTTGCGGAAGGCAAGCAGGGCGTTGAAGATATACCGCCGTTCCTCTGCCGTGAGATAAAGGTAATACTTCCGCTTTCTCATACGAAGATCACCTCGGCATTGACAGTTTCCGTAACCGCTGACCGCAGAGCATTCATCCTGCCGACCCATTCCATTTGATTGTCGGCTTTCAGCTTTTCGGTAATGCCTTCACGCTCTGCCCGTTGCTTCATAAGACGGTCAAACAGTTCCTGTGCCTGTTCGTCAACATCGGCAAGGTGGGATTGCAGTTTGCCGCTTATCAGCAGATTGGTGTAGAACACCTTTTTATGCTCACGGATATACCGCAAATGCCGCTGTCCCCATACACCAATATGCCTTTCTTCTTTTTCGGCGGGTAATTCCAAACAAGGAATGTAATAATCGCCCTGCAACTCATACCAAAGACCGTTTTGCTCGTTATAAATGTACTTTTCCATTATGTAATCCTCCAAAATAATATATTCGCACATACATCACAGTTTCCCGATCACCACACTTTGTTATATCGTGTTATCAGTTTTTCTTGCCCTTGCTTTTGCCCTTATAATCTTTCGGAGCAAGGGTAAAGTCGTGTGAAATCGTATAAAGGGATAAGGTGAGCAGATTGCGAAAAATCCTTTATTTTCAAGGCTTTCAGAGGAATTCATTAACGCCCTACAATAAGCGATAATGATTTAAGAAAAGTTAGTTTTCAAATTCTAATTTGTATAATAAATAATAGTCGGTGATGATGAGCGTGAAACTAATACCACTTAACAAGCAAAGCAAAAAAGAACAAAAGAAATACTATGCTCGCAGTCGCCGTGACTGGAACGGCTTGAAGCCGACTACAAGAGTGATTAAGAGCAAAAAGATTTATGACAGAAAAAAGCTTCAAAAGCCGGATTATGAATAATAACATGAAATACAAGTTAAAGCTCTGTAGATGAAGTGAAAAAATGAAGAGATTACCGAAAACGCTCAGTCTGTTTCTCACCTTTCTGAAAATCGGACTGTTTACCTTTGGCGGCGGTTACGCGATGATTCCGCTGATTCAACGTGAGACCGTCGATAATAAAAAGTGGATAAGTGACAAGGATATCCTTGATATTGTCGCAATCGCGGAATCAACGCCGGGACCAATAGCTATCAATGCGGCTACTTTTATCGGCTATCGCGTCGGCGGCTTTTGGGGAGCAATGGCGGCGACTGTCGGCGTGGTGCTGCCGTCATTTACTATCATCGCAGCGATTTCCTATGTCCTTGCGGCATTCCAAAATGTCGTCTGGATTCAGTACGCATTTAACGGTATTCGCGCAGGCGTTTTGGCATTAATCGTCAAAGCACTTTGGTCAATGTATAAGCAAAGTCCGAAGGGGATTTTTTCTTACCTGATTATGTTCGGCGCATTTGCCGTGACCGCGTTTTTACCTGTCAATGTCGTCTTTGTGATACTGTTCTGCGCGGCGGCGGGAATCGTGCAGGCGTTGATTGTCGGCAGGAGGGGCAAACAATGATTTACTTTGATTTGTTCCTCACCTTTCTGAAAATCGGGTTGTTCACATTTGGCGGCGGTTATGCCATGCTGCCTATGATTCAAGAGGAAGTTTCGGCACATAGCTGGTTGAACCAAAGTGAGCTGATAGATTTTATAGCCGTAAGCGAGAGTACGCCGGGACCGTTTGCGGTAAATATCGCTACCTTTGTAGGCACACGAACCGGCGGCATATTCGGCGGCTTATGCGCGACACTCGGCGTGGTGCTGCCGTCATTTGTGATAATCCTGTTTGTAGCGCGGTTTTATCAAAAATTCAAAAGCAGCAAGCTCGTCGCGGGTGCGATGAACGGCTTGAAACCGGCTGTAGTCGGCTTGATAGGGGCGGCACTGTTGTCGCTTTCGGTTACGGTATTTTTTCCGGCAGGACTGAACATGGCAGTTTTTAGTACGGCACAGTTTTACGTTTCGCTCGGTATTTTCGCTGTGGCGGTTGTGCTGGCGTTCAAAAAGCTCCATCCGATTCTTATCATTCTGCTGTCAGCCGTTATCGGAGTCATAGCCGGCTTGATTGGAACGGCTTGAAGCCAACCACCAGAGTGGTTAAGAGCAAAAAGGTTTACGACAGAAAGAAAAAGCAAAAGCCTTGGGAAGGATAAATAGTATTATGAAAACAGAAAGAGAAAAAATGACAAATGCCGAGCCCTTTTTGACAAATGATCCCCAACTCATGGAGGATAAGAAAAAGGCACGAATTCTATGTTCCCGTTTTAACGAATCCACCGAGGATGAAGCGGTCAGAAAGGCTATGCTGAAAGAACTGCTGGGAAGTTGTACAGAGAATATCGCTGTTAAGCCCCCGTTTCACTGCGACTACGGATATAACATCTTTGTTGGCGATGATTTTTTCATGAACTTTGACTGCGTATTTCTTGACGCCGCGCCAATCAGAATCGGCGAGCACTGTATGATTGGACCGAAAACGTGCATCTACGCGATCGGTCATCCTCTGGACGCTGAGGGAAGAAGAAATAAAATCGGTATTCCAAAGCCGGTCAACATCGGCGATAACGTTTGGATTGGCGGAGGGGTAACGATACTTCCGGGCGTTACTATCGGAGATAACACAGTTATTGCTGCCGCTTCCGTTGTGACAAAATCGTTTCCCGATAATGTAGTAATTGCCGGGAATCCGGCACGGATTATTAAATATCTGAAAGAAAACACCGACCACACCAAACACAATTAAATATACATATCAGTCAAAAACTGAATTCTTCTATAGTGAATTGGGAAGAGGGTTATAATATGATTCTACTGAATCGAAAGACTCCCGAAACAATTAAAGAAGAGTAAGCAATCAAAAATGTGTATGCCTCTATCGAGCATCAACCAAAGGTTCGGTGCATTTGACTTTTCACGGGCTATCAAAGAAGCTCGCCATTCCAATCAAAAACAGCAAAAAACGGCATAGCCGTTTGAGCTATACCGTTTCCTGCTTCAATGTTTTCTTAATTCACCGCCCCTAAGCGGGTGGCTGTGATTAGATTTATTCAGTTTGCTCTTCCGCTGCCGCGGCTTGTGCCTTTTCGTTTTTTATTCTTTCTCTGAATTTTTTAATCAGCGCGACAACAACCGGAATGTATGTTGCAAGCGGCAGAACAAAGCCGAAGTATTTAAGGTTTTCGGACTGTACGAGCATATTGAAAATTCCGTGATATATTATCGCGAGCATAAGCAGGGCGAATGTGCCGCAGTAGAACAGCTTTTTCTTTTTCTTTACAAAACTCATTCCGAAACCTACCGCTGCGGTGCAGATTCCGTGCATTAACGCTGTAGCAAAGTCCCTGACAATCGCCCACTCGATGGACACGGCTTCCACGCTGTTGATAAGAATATAGGTGTTTTCAAACAGCGCAAAGCCAATGCCGAGCGCAAATGAAGACGAAATCAGCTTTTCGCGGTTATCGGAGATTACAAACGCGTAAATCAGCACCGGGATTGCTTTGATTATTTCCTCTGTCGCCGGGGTGATTGCGGTTGTGGCATAAACCATGTCGTAATTCACGAGCCTTAGCAAAAGTCCGTTTACTTCAGAAATAAACAGCGCGGCGCTGATGCCGATAAGAATAAAAACCATTACTCTGCGCGAGGTTTTTTGAATCAGCGGCAGGCTTAATAACAGGGGAACAAACATACAGATAAAGAGAATATAAATCAAGTTGTCCATTTTTTAACTCCCCTTACTACCGTCGGCATAATTAAAGCTGTGATAAGACCTGTTACACAGCAGCAAATAAGCGTTATAAGTTCGTTATCATGGCTCATTGCATAACATTCAAAGAAAATTGAAACCTCGTAAACGAGCGCCAAAAGATTGTATTTTCTGAGGCATTTCACTACTCCGAAATCGACATCCGGAAAGATAAGATGCTTTAGGTTGAAGTAGGATGCCGGAATTACAAACAATGTGAGCACTGCTCCCTGAAGCTTCCACAACGGCGAAACCTCGCCGAACAGAATCAGTCCCGCATACAGCAAAACCGCTGCCACAGGAGCGGCAAAAGCTATCAGTCTGTATTTTTTAAACTCCTTTGAGCGGTCGTCAACAAGCGAATCGACCGTGCCGAAGTTGGACGAAAAGAAGAACATGAGACTTCCTATCATTCCCAAAAAACCAAGCTGAAAGCTGTCCGTAATGGTGCCGCCTGTCATAAGACGGATGATGTTGTATAGTCTTCCGAAGGCTATACAACCGAGGGAGAGGGTAATCATTTGTGCGTAAAGAGCCTTTTTGGGGCGAAAAAATTGTGTTTCTCCGCATACAAACCCTACGAGAGCGCATACGCAAACGATTATGTTTGCAATTAAATACATACTGAAATGTACCTCCTTTTTATGCTGTTTTATAAACGCACTTTACAGGGCTGCCGAAACAGCCCTGTATTTATTTAACTTAATCCCGGTATAAGCTACTTTTCCAAGTACAGCTGGTTTTCTGTTACACTTGACGTTAGATAGCCACCGGTGATTTCCGCAGCGCCCTTGACAAAGCCATCCTCGCGCTGAACGAACATCGAGATTCGGTTGTCGCTCGTCATATGACTGCTGTCAAAGCTGATTGCGCCTTCGTTTAACTCTACCGGAGAACTCCCACGCTACGGGTTTATCGGCTCCCGGAGACTGCTTAACAAGCTCCTTAGAATACGGAACATAGTCATACTCCGCGAACGCGATTTTTGTCAAAGGAGATTTTAAATAATCCTTCGGCATTGTGGAGAGAACCATGTTGGGGTCGCTCATTGCTTTTTCGTTATATCTTTTTGCAACGAACGGCGTTGTGTAGTACATATAAATCTCCGGGCCGGTTGTTCCTTCGTTGAGGTTTGTACCGATAAGGTTGTGCTTACTGTCCTCCTTTGCCACCGGCGCGTAGTGCAGCTGGTAGCGATCGGTCATAATACCCTCGGGGCGGAAGGGCTCGCCTACGGTGCAGATAATGTCATAGACCGCCTCTTGCTTTTGCTTTTCAATCTCATTAGCCTTTGCTTCAGCGGAGCTTGACATATTAATCTCTTTTTCGTTGAGACCGTAGCTGCGGTAACCGAAGTAAATGCACTTTCCGCCTGCGCTTTTATTGAGATCTATATCGAGGAATTCCGTGCAGCCCTGCTCGAGCAGCCTAAGCTGGGCTTCCTTGGCGGAATTGCCCGATGCAGTGTAAATCTTGTTGTAAAAGATTCTATCCGTCTCGTATTTGCCCTTGATAAATACCGCATGGTTCATGTCGCCCTTAAACTCGGCGGCTTGGGTAACCTTTCTCTTGTGAAGCTCGGGATCTTCCTCGGTTACGTCAGCTTTATCAACAACAAGCGCGGTCGCGCAGCCTGAGACAAATACGTCCTCGTTGATGTTTAGCTCGGTAAACGGCTTGCCGGGAACTGTTCCCTGGTTATATGAGTAATAAATATAGTAGGTCTTGTTATCGTTCATTTTAATCGGTGTTGTGTTGGACGCACAGTAGTATACCGCGCTGTCAAACTGCTGCTGATCGGGAACAGCCTTGGCGTCGCTCCTGTAGAGCACTACGCTCTTTATTGCCTTATCAATGTCGTCGGTTCTTGCAACGCTGACATAGGCTGCGGGATCGCCGCCATCGGGAGCCTTTGGCTCATAGTTCGGTACAAGGGTGCGCGTCCATGACTTTGCGGGATCGCCTGCGACGTCAAAGGGAATCATCTCGTCGGAGGCTGCTGCAGTTGAGGATACCATCGCGAGCAAATCAACCTGCTTGTCATAGTTGCTAAGAACGTTCTTGTCGGTTGATTTTGAGTCTTCTCTTGACGACGCGCCGACAAAAATCCTCGAAATATAACGCTTTTTAACCGTTTCATGCTTGATGTACATATAGACCTTTGCACCGCTGTGGAAAGAACTGCCGTTCTCGCTGTCGGAATACTTGGGTCTTCCTCCGCCGTCAGTCCATGAGGGTAAAGCGACATTGAACGCGTTCAGCCTATAGGGATCCTTTAATTCCTGAACAGAGTTGAAGGATCCGCTCGGCTTATTGCCCGCAAGGGTGGTTTCTTCCGAAACATCACAGGTGATAACGCCGTTGTTATTTGTCGCGTCGTGCCTGTTTTTGCTGTCAACAACATCGTCAAGCGTCAGGCGCGGAGCGTCTTTTACATAGCCCGATACATACAGGTTGGTCGCAATATACGGCATTACGCCGTCGGCAGTTTTCATGCTGCCCTGATCTTCCCTTGTAAAGCCCCAGTAGACAGAGTCGATATCGTTGTCTCCCAAAAGTCCGTTAGTCGCCATATAGGCGTTTTCGGGAGCGATGGCTCTGATGTTGGCTTTCCGGTTGTCAATACAGCGCTGTACCACTACCGACGCCGAGGCGTAGGTTGCGGTCGCGCTTGCCGAACCGGACGGCTTAGGCTGATAGCCTACTGCCTTGCTGATCGCATACGGAAGCTTTGAAATATAGGGCTCTCCCCTGTACGCCTGCACGTCTGTCAGTGCGCGGTAGGGGTTGTAGGTCCATGCATAATACATACGCATGTGCTTTTGGTTACTGTCTACAATGTAGCCCTTGTAGTAGAAGGACTGGGCAAGGTTTACGTCCTTGCAACCGTTCGGTTGCTCGATAAACGGTTGATCGGCAAGCTCTTCAAACAAATGTCTTATGACATCCTCCGGCGCGTCATAGTAGCCGACGCCGTTTTCCGAATCCGTACCGAAGGCGAAGAAAATGCCCGACAGGTACTTGGTACCCTCGGTGTATTTTTCCTCGGGCTCATAGTACATATAGGATCTTCTGTTTTTAGGCTCCCAGTCTTCTGTGGTGGCGTAGCCGGTGTAGTTGTAGGGCCTTACTCTGTATCTTCCCTCACCGCCGCTGCTTGAAGCTAAGCTGTAGCGCGAGGTCGCAAAGTTATAGGGTAATCCGCTGAAGGTGGTCACAGGTTCCCAGCCGGGCTTTGCGTCGCTGTGTAGGCTGACCAAATGAAGCTTGCCGACCTCGATGGGAGTTCCGGCTTCTTTTCTGGTAGTGTAATACAAGCCGTCTAAATCATCCGGAAGATTTTTGTCGTCGTCCTTGGTTTCTGCCGGGTAGCCTAAATGTCCGGCGCAGGCGTACGTGAGTTGCCCGAACGACATACTTTTCTCAGTGGTATATGTCGCGACTCTGATATCGCGAATCGCCATATCCGGGTTGTTTGTGGTTTTGTAGCCGAGGTAGGTGTACTGATCCTCCCCTATCATAGCATCTCTTGCGTCGGGACAGAGGTTTTGGTCGAAAATCTGAAAGCCTTCTTTAATCAGCCTTGCCTTTGCGCTTGATTCGTTCTTGCCCGATCTTACAACCATATCGCTGTAATAAAGCTTTGAGCTTTTGTCTGAGCTGCTTGTTCCTGTAGTGCCGGATGCAGAGCGGTTCGCAAGAGAGTTTTCGGTATAATAATTTATATAGATACCGTTTAACTCGTCCTTCTTTGCGCCCGTGTTGCAGTTGCCGGGTGTAATCTGACCGAAAAAGCTCGCGCAGTCACAGCCGTTTTGCTTACCGGCGTCGCCGTAGGTTATATTGAATATATTGCCGTTTTCGTCCGCGCGAATCGGGCTTCCGGAGTTGGGGTCGTCGGAAATGTACATACATACCCAACCGTTCTGCGCCTGATAAGCGTTTAGGTCGGCAATTCTGCCTTGATTATCCTTAACCGCTTTGTAGGTGAGGCTGTAGGACTTGTTGTTTACGATTCTCGCGTCTACTGCGAAATCAGCCATTTCCGTGTACGCTTTGGGCTTGTTTTTCTGAATATAATCAATAATCAGCGATACAACATAGAACCAGATGGTAAAAGCGAGAACTACCAGAGCAAAAATACCTGCCCAGCTGGTGACTGCCGCTGAAATTGCAATCATCTTGGAAGCTATTGAGGTTACGGTTGTGGCTACAACAGACACCGAGGACTTTAAGGCAACAACCAGTCCTCCGGCGATGCCGTATTCTCCGGCAAGCCATGTCAGCACGGCGATAGCGCAGCTGCCGACGTCAATCCACTTGAGCACTTCGTTTATGGTTTTCTTCGTGTCCTCCCACTTGTTTGAAGCCTCAGCGTTAATCAGCTGTCCGGCGGCGTGGATACGGAGCGCGTCAGAGGTAAAGGCAACCTTTTTGTCCGCCATTTCGGGATTTGTATTAACCCAAATTGAGAAGGCGTCCTCCTTTAGCTCCTCCTGCAGCTTTTGCTTTGATTTTTCGATAATTTGTTTAACGTTCTCATTCTCCTTGTTTTCTCCGAGGTTGGAGATAACGGACGTCAGGCCTGCCATTCCCGCCATTCGGCTTTGAGCGTGGGTCATTGAGTCGATAACGGGATAGAGCTTTTTGAGTTCTACCTGATCGCTTGTTTGCTTGCCGATTTCGACAAGATACTCGCCCAGGGGCATAGAATCGTTGGCTTGGTATTTATTAAGGAAGTTGTACGCATTGACAAACGCTATTGCGTTGTCTTCCTCAGACGGCTTGTCGGCGTTCTTTACAATGTCGTCAACGCTGGATTTTTTTGCCTCTTCAACATATTTTTTTTCGTTGAATACCGCCTCGCCGTTTTCAAAATTAGTGGCGAATTTCTGGAGCTGCTTATGAAGCTCTCTTGCCGTGTCGCCCATATCCTTGTCGTATTCGTCGAGCTCATCCTTTGACAAATCCGGATCTTCGATAATTCCCCAAAGGTTGCTGTCTTTTACATTGTCAGCCCAGGTAACGTCAACTTCCTTACCTGTATTTGAATCTTTTTCCTTTTCATACGGGGTAAGTCCCGTCGCGAGGAAGTTTGTAATAGCGTTAACGGCGCCGGTGCTTGCGTGCGTTATTAACTTAGCAAAAAAATCTTTGCTTGCATTTTTGTTAATAATGTAATCGCCGAGCTTTGCGTTGTCAGCCTCGGGAACCTTGAAAAGGTTAAGTCCCTCATATGCCTCCAAAGCCTTTGGGCTGCCGTTTTTATAGTTGACTATAAACTCATTGGCGGATGCGTACATTGTCTCTGCCGTGCCGTAATTTGATTTTTCAAGATCCGCGTTAGCCTGCGCGTAATCCTTTATCTGATATCCGCCGTCCATATGTAGCAGCTTGATATCGCAAATTGCGTCTCTTTTGTCCTCGGTGAGCTTGTAGCCCATAAAGACAGCGTCCTTGCCCGTTCCGGCGTTCAGGTTCTTGGGAGCGCAGATATAGCCGTCGCTTTCGCATAGCCGTTTAGCCTCGCCTTCATCCTGAGCCTGGAAGGTCTTTATATCGGAGATATAATAAACCTTGTTCGCCGCCGAGACCTTGCCGATAATCCGAATAGGAAATTCTATTGCGAAACAGATAACAAGTATAAGGGCTATCGTTTTAATAGTAAAGAAAATGGTATTTCTCAGATTGTGTTCCTTAGTTGTTATCATCATTTTCTTCACCGCCTTC
>JBGUUF010000049.1:0-6928 GCA_045133435.1 Acutalibacteraceae bacterium | reverse complement strand
CCGGCGCAAATCATCAACGTAGGCTGTATGATGGATTATATGGATCACACGCCGAGGACGCTTGATGAATTGCTTGCCGCCAATCCCGCGCCGGAAATTACGGAGGAAACAAAATGAACCTGAAACAAATCAGCGTTAAGCTGTCGTGGATGCTGCGGCATTGTCAAACGCCGCGTTATATCGATCTCAATGGCGGCTGGGCGGATGTTGATGTTATCATCAATGCACTCAAAGAGAGATATCCCGATTTTGACCGCAAGACGTTGGAGCTGATCGTTGCTCAGGACGAAAAGGGGCGTTATTCCTTTGATGAAACAGGCACTAATATCCGCGCGAATCAAGGTCACTCTATTCCGGGAGTTGTGATTGAAATGGAGTCTCCCGAACCGCCTGAGTTTTTGTATCACGGAACATCCGAACGGTTTTTAGATACGATACTCAAAGAGGGCTTGAAGCCGATGACGCGGCAATTTGTTCACATTTCGCCCGATTATGAAACAGCCGTAAAGGTCGGCAGCCGGCACGGCAAGCCCGTGATACTCAAAATCCGAGCAAGGGATTTTAAGAACGACGGCAACGAGCTCTACCGTTCCTCAAACGGCGTGTGGCAGGCTAAATATGTTGCTCCCGAATACTTTACGATTTGCTGAAAATACAGCGTGCAGGCGGTGATTTCTCACTGCTTACACGCTGTTTGATTTTGGTGGGCAGGGTTGGACTTGAACCAACGCTGTCATAAAGAACCTGATTTACAGTCAGGGGCGATACCAACTACGCTCTACCTACCCATATGGTACTGCGGGAGAGATTTGAACTCTCAAGACCACGTTCCTGAGACGCAGATGTATGCCTATTCCATCACCGCAGCATTTTCTGGTGACACCTGCGAGATTTGAACTCTGCATTACCGGATTGAAAGTCCGGTGTCCTGACCATTAGACTAAGGTGCCGTATTGGCAGCTCCTGCGAGAATTGAACTCGCGTCTCCGGATTGAGAATCCGACGTCGTAACCATTTGACTAAGGAGCCGTATTTATTAGGTAATATTGATGGCGGCTCGGACGGGACTCGAACCCGCAACCTCCTGATCGACAGTCAGGTGCTCCTCTCTGTTGAGCTACCGAGCCGTATTTGGTAGTACCGACCGGAATCGAACCGATGACCTTGGGCTTATGAAACCAACGCTCTGACCTGCTGAGCTACGGTACTTTATGGTGGGAGGAAGTACGGGAGTCGAACCCGTGCTAACAGTGCCACAAACTGTCGTGCTGCCGTTACACTAACGACCTCGTATATCTCCGAAGCTGTCAGCAGAATCCGACAGCTCCGGTAAATTATGAAATAACTAATATATTGTTGATATTGGTGTTGAATACAGCCGCCAAGATAACCAAGTTGTCAACCGTCGGCAATGCCGTGCCGCGCTGCCACTTGTAAATCGCCTGCGGTGTTGTAAAACCGAATATCTGCTGTAAATTTGCAACCGAGAGTCCGGCTTGCTTTCGTAAGCGCGTAATATTTTGACCGGTCGCTACCATATTGATAACCGGGATCTGAGTCATCTTCTTCACCTCCGAAACGTTAATGATTCGCCTAAACAGGCATAAAAATACCGCTTGCCCATAATGAGAGGCAAGCGGTTAACGTTTCGGATCACTGAAGCTCAGGTCATTCGTACATGTTCAACCGTTTTATTTTACCGTTCTCATATGAGCGCACCATATTAAAGCTGTCATCATCATGACGCAGCATATCATAACGCTCATATTCAGTTACGGTTTTGACAAATCGAAGATTGAACATTTGAATTTCCTTTCCGGAGGGGTTGCCTCTCTGTTTTCTTGCCACTATGATAACACGGGTTTTGAGCGTTGTCAATAAACCTGTGGTATAAAAACCAAAAGACGTGTAAGCTGTGATCCGCTCACTGCCTACACGTCTTTTTCACTTTATTTCCTGCTCGGTTTCATCGAATAGCGGGCAGTCGAAAAACTCTCTGACGGATATTTCCAACCCGTCACACAGCTTTTTGATCGATACCACACCGGGATTTTTGCTTTTTGCATTCAGCATACTGTAAACGGTTGAGGGTGATACACCGGAGATATTTGCAAGGGCGTTGACTGCGATGTTTCTTTCGGCACAGAGGTCGATTATTCTCTGAGCCACGGCTTCTTTTGTTGTCATAACACGACTCCTTTACGATTTATCGTAAGATAATTTTACAAAAATATACGATAAATCGTGTGGGATATATCGCAATTCTGAAAGAAGTATGCTATAATTACGATATATCCCATAAAGGAGTTTGTTATGCTTTCGTTATACACGGTGTGTTTTTTCGGTCACCGCAGGATTGATGATATTATTACTGTTGAAAACGCGGTTGAGAATGTTATAAATAAGGTTCTCCGGCAACACGAATATGTCGAGTTTCTTGTCGGGCGCGACGGAGAATTTGACCAGATCGTATCCTCGGTTGTTCTGCGATACAAAAAGAAAACAGACGCCGGGAACTGCTCCCTCACTTGGGTCATGCCGTATATGAAATCGGATTATACACATAACCGGGAAAACTACGACAGCTATTACGATTCGGTCGAGGTCTGTGAGCAATCCGCTAAGGTTCACCCGAAATCAGCCATACAAATTCGCAACCGGGCGATTGTTGACCGTTCCGATTTGTGTGTGTTTTATGTTTGTAAAAAGCAGGGCGGCGCCTATCAGACGATGAAATATTCCGCGAACCAAGGCAAGGATATGGTCAACCTGTATGATGACAAATTTGTTTGAACTATGTCTTGAATGTTGCTTGATATAACACGACTGTTATGGTAAGGTACTTGTCAAAGGAGTGGAATTATGAGTTTATTTGATGATCTTTACTACGGGAACATAAACATAAGTGAGCGTGATGTTGCAGACGGCTCAGACGAAAAAGCTGCTCTTGAAGCTGCTGTCGCTGCCGAGAACGCGCTTTCTGAGCAGTTGCCCGATGACCTGAAACCGATGCTGACTGCTTTGGTTTCTGCTCACGATCTCTTGCTTGATGCAACGAGCCGCAGCGTTTTTGAAATCGGGTTCAAATACGGTATGCGGTTCGCTTTCGCAGGACTAACGGATGATAAAAACGGGGTTGACAATTCCGAGGGCAAATAATTGAATATCTTATACTATTATCAAATAAAACCCTTTAACATCTGTTGCGTTAAATTCCGCATAACTGCGTTATCGTCCTCGGAATCCGTCAGGATTCCTGCGTCCTCTGCCTTGTTATGCGAAATTTTCCGCTAACAGCTGTTTTAAAGCGTTTTAATTGAAAATAGTATTACTCGAGAGAACTGCTCTATGTGTATAAAATCAGGGCAGTATTTTTTTCACATATAACACTCAGGATGTAAAAAGTTGCGTAGGGGGAACGTTCTGGATTATTGGCATCCTTTATCAAAAAAATGCCTCACAGCCACACACGACAAAAGTCAAATGTGGATGCGAGGCAGAAAAATTATAGCAGTGAATTATTCAGGTATTCCCTTATCTCGGCGTCAAGCTGTTCTTTTGATTTCGTAAACGGCTGTAGATTCGCAGCCCATGCTCTGCCGGGATGGAACCAGTCCCATGAAGGTGTCATCATACTGCTGCGACCACGACCGGGTGCGTGATTCCCGAAACCTTCAAGAAGGCAGTTCCATACGGGCTTAAACCGCTCGATGACCATTGACTCTGCAAGGGGAATCCATATATCATCGACCGCAAGAAAGCGACAACGGAAATCATCGAGATTGAGATTGGAGGCAGCCTTGATAGATTTGGCATGATCATTTAGCCGCTTATACAGCGCGGTGCCGGGATCAACATCCTCACCCTGACCGCCTTTTCTGGCACCTTCCGGTACTGCTTTGCCAACATAGATTGGGCAGAGATACTGGTCATTCTTGTTGACTTCCTTCAAAGCGGCATAAGTTGGGAAATCGCCTATGTAGTAAAGTGCATATACACCTGCACCGATAAATCTGCTCGGTGGCAAAGGATGCACATCCTGCATAAGAAGAGCCTCTGCAACCTGTTCACCAAGGTGACGTTTATCCAACGGGTTGTAGGGCGTAAGAACGGGGATGTTTTCGTTATTTCTCGGTGCCATTTTTACTCATCCTTTCCATTTGGTTATACACAGATTGTCCGACTGCGGTGGCGAGTTTGACTGGGACAGCATTTCCTATTTGCCTCATGCTCTCTGTCCAAGATGCGCTGAACAGATAATCATCCGGAAACGTCTGTATCCTTGCACTTTCTCTAACGGTGTAGTAGCGGACGCTGCCGTCATCCAGAACCACCATATTTTCACCGCCGGGGACGCCATGCGCTCCGGCTTTTATCGTTTTTGAGGGTTCATCCAACAAGCTGCCGGAATGTCCGGCGTAGATTTTTGCACCGGGACGATGTTCATGATTGTGGAACAAAGCGATATCATACGGCTTTGTCGGATCAGGAAGGTCACCGATAGCGTCTCTTACTGTCTGCCAACGCAGAGTTGGGCAAAGACCTTCTTCAACAGATTTCTGCACTGCTTTTAATTTTGCTTTTGTGAGCGGTACATCGGAGGGAGATTTCATGTTATGCTCATCCCAATAATCCTTAGATATCCATTTGGAATATAGCAATGCATGCTGCGAGTGGGTTGGTTCCGGGAACGCCCAACTCGCGTTGAAATCGCTGCGAAATCCAACGATGATAACGCGCTGACGGATTTGCGGGACACCGTAATCCGCTGCGTTCAGAAGGCGAAATACCACATTGTAAGACAGTTCATCCTCGTGACAGGCCGTGTGGTGCTTTTCCAGAAGGGCAAGATGTTCCATCCACGTCATGTTCTCAACCTTTATAATCTCTGGGTGCTGGAGTTGAAGAAGTATGTAGTTGAAATACTCGCTAAAGGATTTCCGGAGCAGACCTCGCACGTTTTCAAATATAAATACTTTCGGCCTTACCTCACGGACGGCACGGACAGCCTCCGGGAACATATCCCGTTTATCGTTGTACGCCTTGTGCTTACCACCAAGAGAAAACGGCTGGCACGGTGGGCCTCCGGCAACAAGCTGTATCTTACCGGTAAAATCATCATAATGCACAGTACGAACATCGGTCTGGTATATCTTCCAATCTTTGATAGCAGGATACCCATGCCGAATATTGTAATTCAGATTGTCACAGGAATCTTTGTCCCATTCGTAAAGAGCCGTATGATCGAACCCGGACATCTGAAGTCCGAGGGCGAGACCACCAGTCCCGCTAAAGAGTTCAATAGAGTTCATCATTAGCCTTTTTTAATCCTTTCCATTGTTACGTTGATGCCATCTAAAGCATCATTTCTCATTCCTCTGTTCGCTCAATCTCTACGATATCATCAAGTTCGCAGTTGAGTGCTTTGCAGATACGGAGCAGTACATCAGTTGTGACATTCTCATCCTTGCCGAGTTTTGCAAGGGAAGATGAACTGATGCCTGCGGCTTTTCGCAAATCCGTCTTTTTCATATCTTTGTCAATCAGTAACTTCCAAAGCTTCTTATAGCTCATTTTCATTTTGAGATACCTCTTTATTCCATGACTCGCCATAAAGTTCACAGTTATCGTCAGACAGTTTCAATACAGTGTTGTCAGCTAAAACTCTCTGAGTATCGGGCATATATGCTGCCTGCTTGTCGAATGCTATAAACACTTGCTTTTTGCTTTGTGTGTATATTTTCATAATGCCATCAATAGCACCGTCACCGATATTCTTCAAAATAAGGGAGTCGTGTGCGATTGCCGGAAGATCCGTAAGATACAAAACAGCAAGGTCGTAAACCACCATACCCTTGTAGTTGGAGCCCGTTCCGGTATCGTCAGGCGTTTCAAATCTGTAGCTGTTATATTCGTTAAAGTGCAAATGAGGAGCTTTGCGAGATTCCGTGAAGAGGGAGTCGTTAAATTCCTTCATCTTGTCGTTTATGGAACGCTCAACGTCCGCAAGGATATCTTCAATAGAACGTTTTAACATCTCGTCAGCCTTTTTGCGTGCATCCTGCAAATCGGTCAGCGTAAGGTAAGCTTCATTCTGCGCCTTCAGGGCATCTATGCGACCTTTAATCTCGGAGTGCTTATCCAGAAACTCCTTTGACAGGTTGCCGACAAATCCAAGTTGGCTAATCTGCGCCTGTAGTTCCTTTATCTGTTCCTGCAGGTTGGCGATTTCCTCATCGACCAACTGCCGTTCGGAGGTGAACTGCTCATCAAGAATAGCCGCCAGTTTTTGATGATATTTTTCAACTTCATACAGTTTGCGGATGTTCACTTCCGGGAAAAACTCCTGTAAGGCGGATAGATCCGCTTCCGTTGGGTATAAGCCATATTCAAGGCTCATGTTCAGCAGACTTAGCCTGCGCTGCTTGGACTGCATTTCAGTTTCAAGGCGTAGCTTGCTTGCTTGCAGTTGTGACTTGATGCGGCTTTTTTCTATATCCACATCCTTCTGATCTTCGACCTGCTCTTCGGTGAGATTATCAAGTTCAATCTGCAGGCTGCGGATTTGTGCTACATTTTCATTGTACTGTGTCTTGCCTCCGACTAGGTCGGGGACAAAGCGGTATTTTCGAGCTTCGCGGTATGCCGCCAACTTTTTCTTCTGCTCCTCCAGCCGTCCGTTGAAGACTTCTACATCTTTGTAACGGTCGAACAGTTTCACGAGTATGTCGATGGACTTCTGCATACTCTCGCCGGGGAGTCCCTTAAGCGGACGACGCTCATCTGTGTTTTCTTTACCGTAGATACGGAAGAAGCTGCTCATTGTTTCACGAAAGGAAAGCCCGGCAAAGTCAATATGATATTTTTCTTTGAGCCAGTTCGCAAATTCATGTTTTGTCCAAACATCTCCGGTCAGCTGATATTCTTC
>JBGUUF010000048.1:0-1944 GCA_045133435.1 Acutalibacteraceae bacterium | reverse complement strand
GAGGAGCAGCTCAAGGCATTTGAAGAGTACATCCGCGGCAAGGGTTACGAATATTTCCCAATGTCCGCGCCTATAAATTACGGTGTGGATGAGTTGATCGCCAAAATCGTCGAAATGCTCTCGAAGCTGCCTCCGATAGCGGTCTACGAGCCTGATCCCGTGGTGCTGGAACAGCCCGAAACAGGCGGTCAGCGCGAGTTTTCCATCACCTGCGAGGACGGCGTTTATTTCGTCGAAGCACCGTGGCTGCTGCAAATCATGCGCTCGGTCAATTTTGACGATTATGAGTCGATGCAGTATTTTGAGCGCGTGCTGAATTCCAGCGGAATTATCGACGGCTTGCGCGAAGCGGGTGTTCAAGAGCGCGACACTGTAAGTATTTACGACTTTGAATTTGACTTCGTAAACTAAAAGTTTAGTTCTGGCTTTATAATACAATTCGGAATATTTGTAACTGAATTCTTTCAATAGGCGATTAGGCTAAATTGACTTAAACCACGCATTTTAGGCGGTTGTAGCTGTTATTGCCTTTGAGATAAAATTCGATACTATAAGTATAAACTCATCTTATTATACCAATTGTTATAACAGCTTGCATTATTAAGGAGGTAATTTGCAAATGAAGGAGCAGTCATATGCAGAGCAGCTTCGCGAGGAGCTGACTTATAAGCCGAAGCATGGTGCAGTCACCATGTCTGAGGATGAAATAAAGCGCGCAGATGAATTCTGCGAAAATTACAAGGAGTTTCTCGACGCGGCAAAAACCGAGCGCGAAGCAGTGGTTGAAGCTGTAAAACTGGCGGAAATTGCGGGTTTTGTGCCTTTTGAAAAGGGCAAGGTCTATGCCGCAGGTCAGAAGGTCTACAAGGTCAATCGCGGCAAGGCTGTGATTCTTGCGGTAATCGGCAGTAAGCCGCTCAGCGAGGGCGTTCGTCTGGCGATTGCCCACATCGACTCACCCCGTCTCGACCTCAAGCCGAATCCTCTCTATGAAGCAGACGAATTGGCACTTTTCAAGACGCATTATTACGGCGGCATAAAGAAATATCAGTGGACAACTATCCCGCTTTCAATGCATGGCGTCGTCTGCTTGAAAAACGGCGAGAAGATCGAAGTCCGCGTGGGCGAGGATGACAACGACCCGCAGTTCTGCGTCACTGACGTACTCCCGCACCTCGGCACCGAGCAGGCTAAAAAGCCCCTCGGCACTGCGATTCCCGCTGAAAATCTCAATATTCTCATCGGCAGTCGTCCCATCGGCGATGACAAGGGCGCGGATCTGGTCAAGCTCAACGTGCTCAAAATTCTCCACGAAAAATACGGCATAGTCGAGTCGGATTTCCTCTCGTCCGAAATCGAATTCGTTCCCGCCGCAAAGGCGCGCGACCTCGGCTTTGACCGCTCGATGATCGGTGCATACGGTCACGACGACCGCGTCTGCGCCTATCCCGCGCTCATGGCGGCGCTCACCTGCAATGCCCCCGACCACACCGCGATAACCATTCTCACCGACAAGGAAGAGACTGGCAGCGACGGCAACACAGGCTTGAATTCGGCTTACACCAAGTATTTCATCTATGACCTCGCCGAGATGCAGGGCTTCAGCGGACGTGATGTGCTGTCGGCATCAGAGTGCCTTTCCGCCGACGTTAACGCCGCATTCGACCCCACCTATGCTGATGTTTACGAGAAGCGCAACTCCTGCTATCTCAACAAGGGTGTGTGCATCACAAAATACACAGGCTCGCGCGGCAAGGGCGGCACATCCGACGCTTCCGCCGAATACATGAGCCGCATCAGAACTCTGCTCGACCGCAAGAACGTCCTGTGGCAGATAGGCGAGCTGGGCAAGGTCGACGCAGGCGGCGGCGGAACGGTCGCGAAGTATGTCTCCAACCTCGATGTTGAGACTGTTGACCTCGGCGTTCCTGTGCTGTCGATGCA
>JBGUUF010000047.1:0-1556 GCA_045133435.1 Acutalibacteraceae bacterium | reverse complement strand
GAAGTACAGGTCAAGCTCATCGAGATCGACAAGAAGACCGGCAAATACCGTCTGTCGATGCGCGCACTTCAGCCCAAACCGGAAGGCTACGTAGAGCGCGAACGTGCACCCCGAGGCGAGCGCGGACCCCGCCGTGAAGGTGGCGAACGCCGTCCTCGTCGCGAAGGCGACCGCGGACCACGCCGCGAAGGTGGTGACCGCCCACGCCGCGAAAACCGCGAATAACGACACCTAACGATAAGGGTGAGTCAAAAAAATCCTTTTCTGACACATCCTCATCTCCTGACAACCTCATAAATAATCCGGACCTGTCATCGTTTCTCCCGATGACAGGTCCGGATTATTTACGTGTCCTTATACCTGTTGGTTGAATTAGATTAGTGAATATTTTATCTGCCCAATCGGACGATGATTAACGAAATTGACATATTGCATGAACGTCATAGCTGCGATTTTACCTGCCATGCGGGTAAAGAGACCGCAGGAATGTTTTGCGTAGTTTCGTATCATCATAAGATTATCGTTGAGCTGGGAGAATACGGTTTCTATGCGTTTGCGGAATCTCTTGTATGCCCATACTGGCGGACGCCAGTTTTTCTGGTTCAGCCGATATGGTACCTCAAGAGTAATTTCAGCTGTTTCAAAGAGATTTTTCTGCACCTCAGCGCTGAGATAGCCCTTGTCACCAAGCATCATGCAGTCATGATATTCCCAGCGAACATCCTTGAGATAATGGAGGTCATGAACGCTTGCCGCCGTCATGTCATAAGAATGTATGACACCGCGTATACCACAGACTGCATGGAGCTTATATCCATAATAGTGCAGTCCTTGCGAGGCGCAATATCCCCAGTCGGGAGCAGCCTCCGCATTGTCACGCCCCATCGCACAACGCTTCGCCCTTGCGTTCTGACAGACCTTTACGGGCTTGGAATCAATACAGAACACATCCTCGGAGCCGTCAATGGAGACAGCCACATCCTTGCGAATTTCTTCGGCAAGCCGTGCCGTCAGCTTACGTCGGGCATTGAACTGCCGGCGGCTTATAAGGTTGGGCAAATCGTCCTTGCACTCATGGTGCAGACGATGGAAAAGGAGATTTTCACTGTCGAATCCAAAAGCCTCAGCCGTTATGCCGAGAGCCACGACCTCGAGATCGGAGAACTTTGGAATGACACCACATCGGGGCACATTTCCGAGTTCATTCACACGATTTCCGGCGAAATCCTTGCAGATTCCGAGGATTCTGACGAAATTTGCTATGAAGTTGCGCATAAGCAGATAAATAGTATTCAACGGTTTGGTCACCATTAAATTACTAAAAATTAGCGATATGTGCAACTTTTTCATTTATAAATATTTGGATTCTTAATTCAACCAACGAGTATGTACCTTATTATAAATTTACCTTACGTTATATCGTCCTGACACCACCCTTGTCAGCCGAGGTCACCATGGCTGCGTAAGCGCGCAGGGCGCGGCTCACCTGACGTTGGCGGTCACGAGGAGTGAATGCCTCCGAACCATGTGACAGCTCCACTTCACGCCGCCCGGCA
>JBGUUF010000046.1:0-1238 GCA_045133435.1 Acutalibacteraceae bacterium | reverse complement strand
TGGTCGGCTCAGCAACTCGCGCACTTGATCCGATTCCGTCGCATGACAAGACGTATGTTGCAGGATTCAAGCTTGGAATCCGCACCGATACGCTGGATATTACCGGCGAGGTTTTGTCAGAATGCGAGGCAGATGTTGAGGAAGCCGCGTTGCTCGAAACGATAGAAAAATTCAAAGGCGATATAATGCAGGTGCCGCCCATGTATTCGGCAGTGTCGGTTAACGGCAAAAAGCTGTATGACTTGGCGCGCAAAGGAATCGAAGTTGAGAGACAGGCCAGACCTGTCACGATTTACAGCATTACGTTGGATGAATATGACCGAGCGAGCGGAACGGGCATTATGACAGTTTCCTGCTCTAAGGGAACTTATATCCGCACGCTGATTGACGATATAGGTTCCGTACTCGGATGCGGCGCGGTGCTGACCTCGCTTCGCCGCACGATGGCATCGGGGCTGACAATAGATAAATGCATGACTTTAAAACAAGCGCAGGTCTATAAGGACGAAGGTGTGCTGGAGCAGAAAATATTGCCCATCGACACCATATTTGAATGCTATCCCGCGCTGTATATTTCCGACAATCAGACGGTTCGATTCAACAATGGCGCGGCGCTTGCGTTGGACAGACTGCATCCGCCTGTGATTGACGGTGTGCGGCAAACCGAGCGTTTGAACGCGGAAGTCTATAAAGACAAATCACTTTACAGGGTATATACTCGATCAAATGCGTTTCTTGGTCTGGGCATCAAGGACGGAGACGAGCTGAAAGTGTTCAAAAGATTCTGAGCGACAGGCGGCGTGATTAAGGATTTGATTGCAGATGATTATTTATGAAAAAATACCTGAATTAAAAAAAACGGCGGTGGCTCTCGGCTGTTTCGAGGGTGTGCATTTGGGACATCAGCAGGTAATTAAAGGTGCGATCAGTGGTAAAGCTGATTCACTTAACAGTGTAATTCTGTCCTTTTCGGATGATATTCCATATAAGAAGGACCGCCGACACATTATTACATTTGAGGATAAATGCAGGATATTTTCCGATATGGGGGCAGACAGCCTGATTATCCCGACGTTTTCCTCAATATGTGAGTATTCGCCCGAAGGTTTTTTCGAGGAAATTCTAGTCGGCAGGCTTGATGCGAAGCTGATTTCATGCGGTGAAAATTACCATTTCGGCAAACATGCCGCAGGCGATACAAATATGCTAAAAAAACTTTGCGAAAAGCACAATATCGA
>JBGUUF010000045.1:0-1679 GCA_045133435.1 Acutalibacteraceae bacterium | reverse complement strand
GCTCTCGGCGAGCGTGGAATAATTGGCTAAGGCGGTGAGAATTTTGCGCTTTTTTTCTTCCAGCGCGGGGATCTCTTCCGCGTTTTTTTGAGCCGCCGACAGCTTGGACTGCGCCGATTTTTCGGCAGCTTGGGCTGAATTCAGCGATTCGGCGGCTTTGGAGAGAGCAGACTGCGCGGCTTTCATCAAATTAAATTGCGGGAGAACTCCGCGAAGTCTGCGGCTGTATAATAATTTCTGCTCGGCTTCGGCATAATTTGCGGCATAGCTGTCGAGATTTTCAAGCGAGGCTCTTTGCTCCGCTAATGTCTTAAACAACGCCGCGTCGTCCTCGGCGACTTTTAATTCAGCGGCAGCGTGCTCGGATTTTTTAGAATTCTGCTCTGCCTGCACTGTTAACTCGCTGAGTTTGGCACGGCATTGTTCGATTTTGAATTCCAAATCGGCGGGAGTTTCGCATTCTGCGCTTGTCAATGCCATCGTTCTGCGATTTTGATGCTCCTTGCATTCGCTGTCGATTTTTCGGAATTCTTCTGACGCACGGGCGGTTATTTCCTCCCAACGCTCGGTGTCAAAAAGCCGCTTGAAAATTTTCTCCTTTTCATCGCTGGTGGCGGTGAGAAGCTCGCGAAATTCGCCCTGTGGCAGCATGATGACCTTGATGAACTGGCTCTGCGACAGCTTGAGAATATCCTCCGCCGCGTCGCTGACTGACTTGGATTTGCCTGTGGCAATAGGCTCCCACTCGTCGGAATCATCGCGGCAAAGATAGCAGGCATTTTCGCTGTCGTCTATTTTGAATTCGCCGTTGCGAGTTTTGGGAATTCGCCAGCGGCGATAGAATTTGTACTTGGTGCGGTCGATTGAAAATATGTATTCGATTTCGGTGTCAACGCTGTTGGGCGCGTTGTTGCAGCGCATCTGCCGCCATTCCTTGGCGCGTTCGGAGCCTGTCGCCTTGCCGTAGAGAGCCATGCATATCGCGTCGAGAATGGTGGTCTTGCCGCCGCCGGTCTTGCCGGTGATAAGAAAAATCCCGTTGTCGTAAAGCCGGGTGAAGTCCACCTCGGCGGTGCCGCAGTATGAACCGAATGCGGTCATTTTCAGATAGATCGGCTTCAATTCCCGTCGCCCCCAATCATGCTGTTGATTTTGTTGAAAAGCTCGATGTCATCGGCTGTCGGCTCGATTTTGCACATGTCGTGGAAAAATGAGGTCATGATCTCCTCGTCGGTGATGGTGTGATTCGCCATTTTTTCGCGAAGCTCACTGCGGCTGTCCTCGCCGTCGAACGTGCGGTTGAGGTACGCCTGACTTATACCGAGGATGTTGGGATATTTCTCGCGCAGGCGGGACATCGGCTCGTAGATAAGCCTGTCGTCAGTGACACGGGCGAAGATATAATCGTCGGAGCAGTTGTCCTCGACGCTCAGCAGCTCGTCAAAGCTGCCCTCGACAGCGCGCATTTCGCGGAGCGGGGTTATCGGAATACGCGTTACCTCCATGTCGTTTGCCGTGTCGATGAGCAGCATGCATTTGTCGCGCTCGTTGCTGTCGAAGGAATATCGCAGGGGTGAGCCGCTGTATGCAGCAATAGAATTGCCGCAAGCCCCGTTGCCCGCGCTCTGTGGGGAGTGGATGTGTCCGAGACAGGTGAAGTCGAATGTGCCGAATGAATC
>JBGUUF010000044.1:0-3514 GCA_045133435.1 Acutalibacteraceae bacterium | reverse complement strand
GAAGTACATAAAAACTAACAATAAACCCTACGCGCTCGTCGTGCGCAAGGGAACTTTCAGTGAGTACAAAGTCAAAAAAGAGAGCAACGATTATCCTCTCACCCGTGAGCAGGCGTTGGAATGCGTGCTCGACAAAATCGGCGAAAACGACTTCATTGTATCCACCACCGGCAAGACCTCGCGCGAGATTTTTGAGATTCGAGAAGCGCGCGGTCAGGGTCATGCAAACGATTTTTTGACGGTCGGCGGCATGGGACACACCTCCTCTATCGCGCTTGGAATGTCGCTTGGTACGGACAAAAATGTTTACTGTATAGACGGTGATGGCTCATTTATCATGCATATGGGCTCTTTTGCTGTCACAGCAGACAAAGCGGGAACTAATTTCAAATACATTCTCAACAACAACGGCGCACATGAATCGGTTGGAGGTCAGCCGACTGTGGGACTTAAAATAGACATTCCCGCAATACTCAAGGCGGTCGGATTCCGCCATGTGCACACCGCCGAAACCGCCGAGGAAATCGCGGCGGGAATGGATATGCTCGCGAAGGAAAGCCTGTGTGCCCTGATAATCAACACGCATCAAGGCTCAAGAGACGACCTCGGCAGACCTACGGTATCGCCGCAGGAAAACAAGGAAAATATGATGAAAAAATTCGGTTCAAGATAGCCAATTGTGAAAAATAATCATTAAAAATCGAGGAATAATTAAGATGAAAGCAGTTATTTTTAATTCTGGTCTAGGCAAGCGCATGGGCGCTCTGACCGAGCACAATCACAAATCTATGGTAAAGCTGCAAAGCGGTGAAACGATATTCGAGCGCCAGCTTCGACTGCTGCACGAGTGCGGGATAAATCAATTCATTGTAACAGTCGGTCCTTTTAAAGAACAGTTGATTCAAGCAAGCAAGGCAAGCCACCTGCGCGATTGTGAATTTATCTTTGTAGAAAATCCGATTTACGACAAGACCAACTACATTTATTCAATGTACCTCGCGCGCGACTATATTGACGACGACGTGCTCATGCTGCACGGTGACTTGGTTTTCAATAAGAAACTCGCGCACGACATTATCGACAGCGAATACACCTCGCTCGGATGCGTGAATAAATCGAAAGCTTTGCCCGAAAAGGATTTTAAGGCGAGAGTTATCGGCGGCTGTGTTCACGAGGTTTCTATAAATATCTTTGACGAAAATTGTTTCGCTTTTCAACCCTTCTACAAGCTTAGCAAGGTCGATGCTTCCGCGTGGGTCGCTCAAGTAGTCAAATTCATTGAAGCGGGCACGGATCAGTGTTACGCAGAAAATGCGATGAATGAGATTTTCCCCGAGCTGACTGTTAAGGCATTCGGCTATGAGGATTATTATGTTGACGAGGTGGACAATGCCGACGATCTGGCGCGTGTTTCCGCCGACATCAGACGATTCGATTTTGCCGAGCAGGAGACGTATGATTCCATCGCGGCAGTGAAAAATATACTCTCTCAATACCGCATTAAAAACCCGATGCTTGTTTGCGGGATTCCGCTGGAGGTCATAAAATCACAGCTCGATTTTAATTATGCGCTGTTTGACAAAATACGCCCAAACCCCGTCTACGAGGACGTTTGCGAGGCTGTCGCTGCATTTAAAGCCAACTGTTGCGACGGTATAATTTCAATCGGCGGGGGCAGCGCGATCGACACCGCGAAATGCGTGAAGCTGTATTCCGCGATGACCGACGACGCTCTTCCCTACATCGAACAGGAATTCAATTTCAGCGCAATAAAGCACATCGCAATTCCGACTACGGCAGGCACGGGAAGCGAATCCACACGGTTTGCGGTGATGTATTATAATGGAGAAAAACAGTCGGTCACACACGATTCGATCGTGCCGGATGTGGCGATTTTGGACAGCTCTCTGTTGAAATCTCTGCCGGAATATCAAAAAAAGTCCACCCTTCTCGACGCGCTTTGTCAGGGAATCGAGTCAATGTGGTCGGTGAATTCCGACGATGTGAGCAAAAATTATGCCGAAAAATCAGTGAAAACAATTCTCAAAAATTATCATGGCTACCTCTCCGGTGACGAGAATTGCACGCACGAAATCATGCATGCCTCCAATCTTGCAGGTCGTGCGATAAACCTCACACAGACTACGGCGGCGCATGCAATGAGCTATAAAATCACATCAATTTTCGGTATTTCTCACGGACACGCAGTTGCCCTTTGTCTGCCAAAGATCTGGCGATACATGGCGAAAAATACTGACAAATGCATCGACAAGCGCGGCGCTCAGTATCTTAACGATACATTAAAAACACTATCCGCCATCTTCGGCGGCGTAAAAGCAGTTGACGGTGCAGACAAATTCGAGCAGATTTTTGACGAGCTTAATTTGACGAATCCGACCTGCGACGACAACAATATATTAGAAAAACTCGCAAAATCCGTGAATCCCGTGCGTTTGGGCAACAACCCTGTCGCGCTCGAGTACGAAGTTCTGCTTGACATGTACACCGAGATTTTGAAATAAATTTGTGGAGAAAATTTTTATGAATCTAAGAAAAATAGCACTATCAGACCGTGAAAAATATATCGAAATGACAACCGCATTCTACAGCTCAGAGGCAGTCGAGCACGCGGTAGATCCCCGCAATTTTGATATGGCATTCGACGAAATGATGCGTTCCGACACCTACGTTGAGTGTTGGATAATCGAAGAAAATGCCCAAATTGCGGGATATATCATGCTGCTCAAGACCTATTCTCAGGAGGCTGGCGGAATCTGCATTTGGCTGGACGAGGTGTGGATAGAGCCGGAATTCCGCGGCATGGGCATTGGCGGAAATGCGATAAAACAGGTGATGGATATTCACTCCGATGCGGCGAGATTCCGTCTTGAATACTCCGATGCAAACCCGCGAGCCGCTCAGCTTTATCGCCGACTTGGGTTTGACGATATGGGGTATCGCCAGATGTGTATTGAAAAAAATCACAAAAATTCTTAAAACAGGGGTTGACAGCCATGGGAAATCAATTTTCACGAACTGAACTGCTCTTGGGATGCGACGCGATGGCAAAATTGGCGGCGGCGAGAGTGGCAGTATTCGGTGTCGGCGGTGTCGGCGGATACACCGTGGAGGCTCTCGCCCGCAGCGGAATTGGCGCGATTGATTTGATTGACAACGATACAGTTTGTCTCAGCAATATTAATCGTCAAATCATCGCCACTCACAAAACTATCGGCAAATTCAAGGTCGATGCCGCCGAGGAGAGAATTCTCGACATCAATCCCAACTTAATTGTTCGCAAACACAAAACTTTTTACACTCCCGAAACTGCCGACCAATTTGATTTCAGCGAGTATGATTATGTGGTTGACGCTATCGACACGGTGAGCGGAAAAATTCAGCTTGTGATGCAGGCGAATGCCGCCGGGACGCCCATTATCAGCTCGATGGGTGCGGGCAACAAGCTCGACCCGACCGCATTTGAGGTGACTGACATCTACAAAACGTCGGTCTG
>JBGUUF010000043.1:0-3044 GCA_045133435.1 Acutalibacteraceae bacterium | reverse complement strand
GCATAATCTTTGTTGTTTTTCAATAGCATTTTTTCAGACTGGACTTCCTCCGGTCTTTTTGGCGTGCCTTCTTCATAAAAACACAGCCGAGATTTTTATCTCGACTGCATTTCTATCTGTTATTACTTTTTTATCTTAATGATATTGGGCCTGAGCTGGACTTTTTCGACAATCTGAGCCTCCGATTCAAGCGGATTTAGAGGCTTTTCTATGTCTTAAGCAAGGTACTTGATAAATGAAGAATATAGTAAAGGCGCCACAGCGAATTGTGCGGTGGCGCCTTAAGATTATGGTTGAGATGTTTAATCCATGTAATCGTCATACAAAAAATCAGCCCAATAATACTGGCTCATATACTCGTTCTGGTACGCGTTGACTGCTCCCGCGTCCAGCTCCTTGAAACGGTAGTAGTCGCAGTCGAGAACCTCGGGATTGACCGCGAGGGCGTTATAGCTGCGTACTACCGCGTCCTCTGCGCCGACAGCCTTTAGGCTCTTTATCATAGCATAGATATAGGTTTGAAGGAGATTTTGCAGCTTTTTTTCATAAGGTTCATCCTCAAAGATCGCGGCGAATATCTCTCTCGTGGTACAGGAGCTGCCCTGTTTATGAACGAGATACGCAAAGACCTCCTTAGCCTTGCTGCGCTCAAAGCGAACGTGAGCGCCGTCGGGTGTAAAAACATCAAAGTTGCCGAAGCACTGTACGCGTAGCAGAGCGTTGCTTTTCGGTGTGATCGGAAAGCGCAAATCCTCCAGTTCCGCCTTGACTTCCTCGGCGGTTACGGGCTTCATAATGTAGCCGGACGCTTTCATGTCCATCGCGTCTCCCTTGTAATCGGAAAAGCCGGTGACAAAAATGATATTCATTTTGGGGTTGATTTCCTTTAGCCTTTTTGCGACCTCTACGCCGTTCATGCCGCGCATATGGATATCCAGAAAGGCGACGTCACAGCCGTTTTGTTTGGCGTTCTCCAACAGATCTGCCTGCTTACGGAACGCCGTGACTTCAGCGTCGGACTTTGCTTCGCGGATTGCCGCTTCCAGCATTTTCAGAGCCAAAGGCTCGTCGTCAAGACAAAGTATCCTCATTTGGTTGACCCTCCTTAGGTAATATTACGATCGCTGTGGTGCCATTGCCGACAACACTTTCGATTTTTACCTCGCCGCCGCACATATCGTGAAGGCGTTTTTTTGTGTTTTCCATACCGACGTGCGAGCGGCCGTCATCCTTTTGCTCGTTGACGTCGAAGCCCACTCCGTCGTCTTCTATTACGACCTCATACGCTGTTTCGGTTTCACGGGTAGAGATCCTGACCGTACCTCCGTCCTCTTTCATTCCGACGCCGTGCTTGACGGCGTTCTCGACAAGCGGCTGAACGGATAGCAGCGGCAGCACAAAATCAGTCGCTTGAATGTCGTACTCAATATTCAGCAAATCGTCAAACCGCAGCTTCTCAATATATAAATACTTTTTCAGATGTTCCAGCTCCTGCGTGAACGGTACCGGACCGGTTTGTTTTAAAGAATCCATATTGCCGCGGAGATATTTGGCGAAGGTGATCGTCGCTTCTTTAGCGATCTTGGGATTGATCTCGCACATCATCGCGATGGACGTCAGGGCGTTATACATAAAATGAGGACGGATCTGTGACGTCATCACGCTGACCTTTGCCTCGTACAGCTCCTTTTGCATCTGTTGATGTCGGATCGCTTCTTTATACCGGAACCTCAGATCGCCGATCAGCCTCACGATCTGCACGATCATAGTGATCGCCAAGCCGTAGTTGAAGTAATGTGAACCCGGCAGGTGGATGAATTGATCGACGGCGTCTATTGCGACCGTCAGCAGCAACGGCACCCATGACAACAGGAAGAACAGCGCGTTGCGATTGATCCTCATTTCTACGCAGAGCAATACTATCATAATCACTATGCTGCCCGCAGTGGCGAAATTCATCGTCATTGATGAAGCGTTGAGATCCCTGATGTGGCAAAGGTGCAGAATAAATACGGTGAAAACGCAGCTTAGATAGACAGCCGACGCGATGTTGGCGGCAATGCGCGTTCCTCTGCTGCTCATATTGGCTTTGAAATAGAACAGCACCGCGGCTACAAAGCAGTACCCGGTGATTTTGTCCATCATCATACAGACAGTCGGGTCTACGATCCAAAGGTTCAGATAGCCGCTTATCTGTTGCATTATCATATACAATCCCCATAAAAAGCTGAGCAATCCGAAGGTTAGGTACTTATAATCGATCTTTCCGAGTATAAAGCTTGCCACCGGGAAAAAGAACAGTCCGAAGAAGCATATTAATACGAACAGCAATACGGGCGGTAACGCGTCATAGAAGAAACGCAGATACATTCCCTCGTTGTAATACGCTGTAACGTCAACACAGTCGTTATAACTGACAAGCGCGTAACCGTAGGGATATTCTACCTCAAAAATAAGCTCCGAGTCCTCCGTTATATTCTCGGTCTGCGTGAGATAGTCTGGATAAATAGATTTTACGCAGTAGCCGGGTGTATTCGGCATATCGAACGCTAACGGTTTGTCGGTTTGAGTGTGCTCATAAGAGAGCTTTTCGTCTTCAAAGTTATAGCTCTGTATCACGGTACCGTCGGTCGTTTTCAAAGTATACCAAACATTTTTGGAAGAAATCGTCAGGCTTCCAAAATACATCAAGAGCTTTTTCGACATCTTACCTTTAAATACGATTTTGTTAAAGTGGTCGGTGATATAGCGGTCTTTTTCGATCGGATGCCATTCGCCGCCGTCTACTGAGTATTCGCCCTCCAAAAACATCGACGGCGTTTCATAGATATCCATACTGACATAATAGCGCATACCGATCCAAATCGCGCTCACGATCATCAGAAGTGTCAGCGCAACGCAGACCGCTGTCCATATCTTGCCTTCGATGATTTTCTTCATAACACCGCCTCCTTTTCGACTTCTCTTAATTACTTAATTATAACATAGGGATCGGGGAATGAAAAGTTAAAAAATCGTAAAAGTTTTAAAAAAACCGATATTTG
>JBGUUF010000042.1:0-6740 GCA_045133435.1 Acutalibacteraceae bacterium | reverse complement strand
TAAAATCGACGTTTACATGGCATACCGCGCATTTTACGAGTTCTTCCTCGACTAATCATTTATAATATCGAAAAATCCGAATTCGGGCAATGAAATTTTGCGCGGATTCGGATTTTCTATTGTGTACGATTGCATCAATGTGTTGAGTTGGTAAAATTAGCCGCAATACTTACAAAGATTTTCTTCGGCATGCGGATTTTTAGGTAAGAAAAATCAAGATAATTGTTGACATTGGCGCTTTAAAGTGGTATACTCTCAATAAGCAAAAGGACTGCTTGATGCAGTCTGAAAAGATTTGTTTTTTGGAGGATTTTCACCATGAAATTAAAGAGAATTATGGCAGTGCTGCTCTCTTGCACACTTGCCGCTGCATCACTTTTCTCTATGACAAGCTGTAATGATTCGGACGGTGCGAAGGCTGACGACGGCGTTTACAAGGTCGGTATCTGCCAGCTCGTTCAGCATTCCGCTCTCGATGCCGCAACTCAGGGCTTCCAGGATGCTTTGAAGGAAAAGCTCGGCGACAAGGTCGAGTTTGACTATCAGAACGCTTCCGATGACCCTGCAACCTGCACCACTATCGTGAACCAGTTCGTTGCAGGCAATGTTGACCTCATTATGGCAAACGCTACACCTGCGCTTCAGGCAGCAGTTTCTGCAACGCCCGATATTCCGATCGTTGCGACTTCTATCACAGACTACGCTACCGCTCTTGACATCTCCGACTGGACAGGCAAGACAGGTATCAATGTAACAGGTACAGCCGACCTCGCTCCTCTGGACAAGCAGGCTGAAATGGTCAAGACACTCGTTCCCGACGCAAAGAAGGTCGGTATCCTCTACTGCTCCAGCGAAGCTAATTCAAAGTATCAGTCCGACGTGGTTTCCGGCTATTTCAAGGAAATGGGTCTGGAGTCTGCTGAGTATACATTCGCTGATTCCAACGACATCACACAGGTCGTTACCAAGGCATGCAGTGAGTGCGATGTTCTCTACATCCCCACAGACAACAAGGCTGCTGCAAACACCGAGATAATCAACAACGTAGCTGAGCCGGCAGGCATCCCGATCATCGCAGGCGAAGAGGGCATCTGCAAGGGCTGCGGCATCGCAACTCTCTCCATCAGCTACTACAGCATCGGCTACAACGCAGGTCTTATGGCTTATGACATCCTCGCAAACGGCAAGGATCCCGCTGAGATGGAAATCCAGTATGCTACCGAGCTTACTCATAAGTACATGAAGTCCCGCTGTGAGACACTCAACATCACAGTTCCCGAGGACTACGAAGCTATCGAGGAATAATTAAAAAATCTCAATAGGCATTAAGGTAAAAATGAAGCGATAGGGCGCTTATATGACGCCTTATCGCTGATTTTGGTGTTATAACTGCATTATTAATTGAAAGGATGCTGATTTTAAAGTGGCATTTTTGAACGCCCTGCCCGGAGCAGTAGCACAGGGCATTATATGGGGTATCATGGCGATAGGCGTGTACCTCACATATCGAATTCTCGACGTTGCCGACCTTACGGTTGACGGCTCGTTCGGCACAGGCGGCGCGGTACTCGTCGTGCTGGTAACGGGAGGCATGAATGTTTACCTCGCTATGGTATGCGCATTTCTCGCGGGATGTCTGGCAGGTCTGGCTACAGGCATTTTCCACACTAAATTCGGGATCCCCGCTATCCTCGCCGGCATACTCACCCAGCTCGGACTCTATTCCGTAAATCTGAGAATACAGGGCGACATGGCAAACCTGCCGTTTTCTTATCTGAAATACAAATATCCCATCACATTGAGAAATGTAAATGAATCGCTCGTGATTTGCGCGATATTTGCTATAGTCATAATCGCGGCACTCTACTGGTTCTTCGGCACTGAGCGCGGTCATTCGCTCAGAGTTACCGGCTGCAACCAGTCGATGGCTCGTGCAAACGGCATCAACACCGACAACAACAAGATAATCGGCATCGTGCTCTCCAACGGCCTTGTGGCACTTTCGGGCGGCATGCTCGCTCAGTATCAGGGCTTTTCGGATGTTTCGATGGGTCGCGGCGCTATCGTCATCGGTCTGGCGGCGGTCATCATCGGCGAAGTCGTATTCGGCAAGATATTCCACAATTTCGCTCTCAAGCTGCTGTCGGCAGTTTTGGGCGGCATTATCTACTACATCGTAATCACGCTTGTGCTCAACCTCGGCATGAAGGCAAACGACCTCAAGCTGTTCTCGGCTCTGGTGGTGGCTCTGTTCCTCGGCATTCCCTACTGGAGGGCAAAAATCAGCCAAAGCAGAAGGCAGAAGCCTGCAAAGAAAGAAAAGAAGGAGGCCGCCGAAAATGCTTGAAATCAAAGGCGTATATAAGACATTCAACCCCGGCTCGGTCAACGAGAAAAAGGCTCTCAACGGCATTGACCTCACGCTCAACGACGGCGATTTCGTCACAATAATCGGCGGCAACGGCGCGGGTAAATCCACCATGCTCAACATGATAGCAGGTGTTTATCCCGTGGACAGCGGCTCGATCACAATTGACGGCATCGACGTTACCCGTCTGCCCGAGCACAAGCGCGCAAAGTATCTCGGCAGAGTGTTCCAAGACCCGATGATGGGCACTGCGGCGGACATGTGGCTGGAGGAAAATCTCGCCATTGCCAACCGACGCGGTCGATTCCGCGGACTCGGCTGGGCTATCTCCGGCAAGGAGCGCAAGGAATACAAGGAAATGCTCGCTAAGCTCGAGCTGGGTCTGGAAAACCGCCTCACCACCAAGGTGGGACTGCTCTCGGGCGGTCAGCGTCAGGCAGTCACACTGCTCATGGCGGTCATGAACAAGCCGAAGGTACTGCTTCTCGACGAGCATACAGCCGCGCTCGACCCCAAGACTGCGGCGAATGTTCTGGCTCTCTCGGATAAATTTATCGAGGAGGACAATCTCACCGCGCTCATGGTCACGCACAACATGCGCGACGCTATCGCCCACGGCAACCGTCTTATTATGATGAACGAGGGTAAGATAATTCTCGACGTTCGCGGCGAGGACAAGAAGAAGCTCACAGTTGAGGAACTGCTCAACGAGTTCGCGAAGCTCAGCGGCACGGAATTTGCCAACGACCGCGCACTGCTCGCTAACTGATAAAATTCAATTTATAATCAAAATAACCTGCCGAATTGCTGTATGCAAAAATCGGCAGGTTATTTTAGCGTCAATTGTTGACAAAAAGTATAAATAATATATAATATAAATGAAAGATGTACTGTGATTTTTGTGAAGGACGATAAAAGCTTTTCTCGTATGCGAAAAAATCACTCAAAAAATGCATATCTATTTTATATGACACGCTCTGAAAATCGAAGATATAGTTAACTGTCAGAATGATTTAAAAATCATTAAGGAGCAGTGCGGCTGGAATGTGCTGAAATCGCATACATAAACCTGTAAAAATCTGCATGGATCGGTCAAGGGGGAAATAATTATGAGAATCAAGGCTTTGGCAATGGCGATAGTGATGCTGTTGTCAACTATACTGCTCAGCGCCTGTGATTTAGGCGGCAATAACGACAAGGATGTAACCAAAAAAATGTCATATATGATCTATTACGGCGAGCTGAATGACAGCATTATCAAGAACGCGAAGCAATATGACATCGCGATACTTCACCCCGCTATGGGCAATATCACCCGCGAACAGGTGAAGGAGATCCAGTCGGCGGGCACGCTGGTTTTTGGATATATCACGGTGGGCGAGGACCTGAGAACCGCAGGCTTGACCGCCGAACAGATGCTTGAGGACGAGCGATTCACTGCCGACGGCACAGGTCCGCGCGTTGACCCGCGCTCTCCCGAGGATACAAGCCTCGACAATGTCGAGATAACAGGTATCGAATCCCCCGGCGGCACAGGCTATGCCTCGTATTATCTCGACGACAACGACAAGGACGGAAAGCCCGACATGAACCCGACTTTCACCTGCGCTTATACCAACATAGGCGATCCCGCGTGGTTCGACGTGCTCAACGAAATGACAATGGACGGGACTGACCGAGTGCCGGGATTCAGGGAAATACTCACAACCGATTACGGTCGCGGGCTCGGCTGTGACGGCGTGTTCCTCGATACGATAGACACCTGCGCGCCCAATTACTACACCGAGGACAGCAACCCCAATCGCACGCGGTTTGAGTGGACCGCGCCCGGTGTCGCCGACTTCATCGCGAAGATAAAGGACGAATATCCTGATAAACTTGTCTGCCAAAACCGCGGATTGTTCTTTTACAACCCACAGGCGCAGCATTACAAATACACTCCGCGTGAGTATATAGATTATCTGATGTTTGAAAGCTACATGCTGGATTCTAACACGACGGCGCTGTATAACGAGAATTACTTTGCCGACAACAAGTACAATTATGTGCCAAAGCTCATGGCGGAGGCAGGCAGACCCGACGGCTTTGAGATACTGTCGCTGGGGTATGCCGAGGGTCCCGAAGAATATCAGCTGAAAAAGTCGCTTTTCGGCAAGTCTGATAAGGGAACGGATATTCTTATGCAGGACATGAACGAGGCGCAGAGCGCGGGATTCTCCCACTACATCACAGACGGCGGCTTGACGACCGTTAATGATTTCGTGCTGAAAAATCAGTCAGACGAGGACACCGAACCACCCGTCTGGAGCAGTGTTTACAATGATTCGACCGAGTGGCCGCCGCATGAGCCGAAGGCGCGTGTGGGCATTGGTCAGACCGACCCGACGGAGGGCGGCATGATAGTGCGCTGGGACGTTGCCCTCGACCGAAATGATGTAATATATACGCTGTATTATCAAGACAAGCCGTTTGATTTTGAGAATGACCCTGATTTGACCGGTGCGCAAAGTGTCAGACTGGTTCCCGAGATGGGGGAGGGGTATGAAAACGGTCCGAGCGCTACGGTTTATCCATATCAGGCGGAGATCAAGGGGTTGACTTCGGGCGAGATGTATTATTTTGTCATCCGCGCGAAGGATACGTCGGAAAACCATAATGAGGAAAAGAATACCGTAGTTCAGATGGAAATGGTGAAATAAAGAAATAAAGAAAATATAACAAGGACTGCGCAACATCGGGTTTCCAAAGGAGCATTGCCCCTTTGGAAACCCGATGTTGCGCAGTTATTCTTATTAGATACTCTTTCCGATGTCATATGCCTTATTTTTCAGTGCGTCGAGGTCGGAGTCGCCGCCTACACATATTACTGCCTCCGAAACAAAGCCGTTGCCGGTGAATACATTCACATAATTTTCCTGCGCGGGTATGTATTTCGGATAGTCCTGCGGTGCGCCTTGCGAGTATATCATGACCAGCTTCTTGCTGTCGGTGAGTTTCAGACTGCGGTCGGCATTCTTGAGACAGTAGTGGCGGTTCATGAACGACATCATCTGACCGTCGGGCTGCCCCATATACATCGGCGCGCCCAATACCAGTGCACCTGCCGCCTTTAAGTCCTCCCAGTATGGCTTGAGTTCATCGTCGCGAACGCAGAAACAGCCGGTCTTGCGGCAGGCTTCACAGCCATGACAGCCGAACAGCTTCATCCCGCCGACATCGTATACCTTGACCTCGTGACCCGCGCTCTCCGCGCCGCGTATAAATTCATCAATAAGCATGGAGGACACTGCATTGTTGCGACCACTGCCTTTAACTGCAATAATTTTCATAAAAATTACCTTCTTTAATAAAATATTATTCTGCGGAATCTTCCTCCGCGATTTTTATTATCTTTACATAAACCACGCGCTTGGGAGTAGCCTCCGAGACGGAAATGCGGAAGCCGTTGAAATCAATGCCCTCGCCGACCGAGGGGATCTTGCCCATGCGCTCGGTGAGCCATCCGCTGATGGTGACCGCCTCAGTCTCCTCGTCCTCCTCGATGTCCATTATCTCAAACACCTTGCTGAGCGATGCGACACCCGACACGATGTAGCCGCCGTCATCGCACGGCTCGATCTCCTTGATGATCTCGTCGTTTTCGTCCCATATCTCGCCCACAAGCTCCTCCAAAATGTCCTCCATTGTGATGATACCGACAGTGCCGCCGAATTCATCGACAACTACCGCCATATGACAGCGGGCATGCTGGAATATTCTGAGCAGCTCGGAGATTTTGGTGTTTTTGGGGATGTATTCCACGGAGATGAGCATTGATTCGATGTTGATAGCCTTGTCAAAATACATCTTTTCGTAGAAATCGCGCTCGTGAAGCACGCCCACTATGTTGTCGATAGTGCCCTTGTAAACGGGTATTCGCGAGTAGTGGTTGTTTTTGAATATTGATGCGAATTTTTCAGGCGGGGTGGAGAGTTCTGCTGCGAGAATATCCACTCTCGGCGTGAGGATGTGTATGACCTCAAGGTCGTTGAATTCAATGGCTGAGCGGATAAGCTCGCCCTGATTTTCGCCTATGCCGCCCTCGTTCTGCGCTTCGTCAACGATAGTGATAAGCTCGTCATCCGTGATAGCACTGCCGCCCTTGAAATGAAACAGCTTGGCGACTGCATTTTTCCACTGAGCGAAGAGCCAGTTTATCGGTGTGAGAATTTTGGCGAGAAGCGAAATATATGGCGCAGAGAACATTGCAAAGCTCTCGGGAGCTTCCTTGGCAAGGCTCTTTGGGGTTATCTCGCCGAAGATAAGCACCAGCACGGTCATTATAAACGTGGATATAGTCACGCCCGCGTCGCCGAACATTGATGTGAATACC
>JBGUUF010000041.1:0-2728 GCA_045133435.1 Acutalibacteraceae bacterium | reverse complement strand
CTTGCCGACCAGCTCAAATACGAGCAGAAGCACGGCATCAGCCACAGACTTCTCGAGGGCAAGACGCTCGGCATGATATTCCAGAAGTCCTCCACACGCACCCGCGTGTCCTTTGAGGTCGGTATGTATCAGCTCGGCGGTCAGGCACTCTTCCTTTCTTCACACGACCTGCAGATCGGTCGCGGCGAGCCTGTTGAGGACACCGCACGCGTGCTGTCCCGCTATCTCGACGGCATCATGATCCGCACCTTCGAGCAGAAGGAAGTTGAAGACCTCGCTAAGTACGGCTCTATTCCGATCATCAACGGTCTTACCGATTTCGCTCACCCCTGCCAGGTGCTCGCTGACCTTATGACTATCCGCGAGGTCAAGGGTCGTCTGGACGGCTTGAAGATGTGCTTCATCGGCGACGGCAACAACATGATGAACTCCCTCATCGTCGGTGCTCTCAAGTGCGGCATGAAGGTCGCAGTTGCATGTCCCGAGGGATATGAGCCTGACAAGTCGGTTATCGAATTTGCGGCACAGGTCGGCGGCTTTGAGATGTACCGCGACCCGAGAGGTGCTGCACGCGCGGCAGACGTTGTTATCACTGACGTATGGGCATCTATGGGTCAGGAGGAAGAGGCCGCACAGCGCAGAGCTGTATTCGCAGGCTTCCAGATCAACGAGGAAGTTATGAAGTACGCCAAGAGCGACGCAATGGTGCTGCACTGCCTGCCCGCACACAGAGGCGAGGAGATCACAGCTTCAATGCTCGAAGCTCATGCAGGCGAGATCTTCGAGGAAGCAGAAAACAGACTGCACGCACAGAAGGCAGTTATGGTTAAGCTGCTCGGCAACAAGAGATAATTTTTATTTAAAATAAAAGCGCATACCGTGATTAGTTTAAAATCGCGGTATGCGCTTTTTGTTACGCGGGAATCAGCAGTGAAAATGTCCCCGCGATTATCATTACAAGCCCTATCAGCGCACGGCGGCTGAGTTTTTCTTTGAGTGCGATTCGGGCGAATACGATAGTCACTAGAATGCTCAGCTTGTCTATCGGCACGACCACGCTCGCGGGACCGTCCTGCAATGCGCGGAAGTAGCAGAGCCATGATGCACCCGTTGCCACGCCCGACAGACAGATGAATGCCAGACTGCGGCGGGGGATATTCTTGAGCTTGTCGGTCTTGCCCGATACGGGGATCATCACCCACGCCATTATCAGCACGATTATCGTACGCACTGCCGTGCCGAGGTTGGAATTTATCTCCTGCATGCCCACCTTGGCGAGAATCGAGGTCAGCGCGGCGAATATTGCGGAAAATGCGGCGTAAATCAGCCACGAGCCCTTTGTTTTTTCGCTGTCAGTTTTGGAGACAGACGGCTTTTTGTCTATCATAAGGTATGTACCGATGCCGATGAGCACCATTGCCGCCGCCTTTATAGCGGTCAGCCCTTCGTTGAGGAAGATTATTCCCAGCAGCATGGTGAGCACAGTGCTGGATTTATCGACCGCCGTGACCTTGCTGACTTCGCCGACACCCAGTGCGTGAAAATAACAGAGCCACGACGCGCCGGTAGCCAGTCCCGAGAGTATCAGAAAGATCCACGCCCTGCCGTCAATGCTCTCTATCTCAGCCGCGCCGCCCGTGATGAACGCCATTATCCACGAAAATATCAGCACCACGATAGTGCGTATCGCCGTGGCGACGGTGGAATCGGTGTCCTTAATTCCGATTTTGGAGAGAACGGCGGTAATTCCGGCGAAAATCGCCGAGCCGAATGCGAACAATATCCACATAATTGACCACCTCATATGATGATTTTATGTTCATATTGTAATACAACGCGGCGGTTAAATCAACATTATTTATTCAAATTTATTCAATTTTTTCAATATATCAATTTCGTTCTGAGCCACATGCGGCTTGAATTCAATATTATCACGGTTTTGCTTGAACCACTCGAATGCATTTCGCAGGCCTTCGACAAACGGTGTTTCATTGGGACACATCGCCTTGACTGCCGAAACATCCAGCACGTTGTCATAATCGTAGAACGGGAAGAAATCGCGGATCTGCCATCCGTCAGCCTCATAGTCGTATTCGATTATCTGCGGCTCAACTCCCGCCGCCTGCCCGCATGCCTTGACCCATTCGCGGCATGAAATTCCCATCGAATTGCCGACGTTGTATACTGAATTCTGCGGCATCGTCTCGCAACGCCCGAGCATATCGGAGATAATGTCAGCCAAATCGCGAGCATAGATAAATTGCAGCATGGGATCGGATTTGGGAATGATAATTGGGCGATCGTTGATGAGGTGGTCGAAAATAAAACTCTCGCGCTGAGCATAATTGTTCTCGCCGTAGACGTAAGGCGGTCGCAGGAACACAGTCTTGACGGCTGTATCTGCAAATGCCGCACGGTATGTATTTTCGGCGGCGATTTTGTCTGTTCCGTAATCCGTCCAATATTTGTTCGGGGCGAGATCGTCGGATTCCTTAAACGGAATGTGTAGATTTTCCACGTCGTAAACCGCGCTGGAGCTGATGAAAATCAGCATTTTCAGTGAGGAGCGATCCTCCAAAGAGTTCACTAAAATATCTGCCTGTGAAGCAGAAACCCCGCTTACGTCAATAATGTAATCGAAATAATGCCCCCGCAGAACTTCTTTCATCTGCTGTGCGTCGTTTCGGTCACAAACGAGCTGTTTAATGCCGCACGGTGCGGGATTGTT
>JBGUUF010000040.1:0-2059 GCA_045133435.1 Acutalibacteraceae bacterium | reverse complement strand
TAGTCAATTTCATTTTTTGTAGAAATGTCTATATCCTCTGAAAAACTTTTCCAAAAGTCCGAATCTTCTCCCATAACCACAGTTAAGGCTGTTATGTCCTGCTTTGGTATGACGATGTTTCGGCGGCTGTTCATCACCTCGTCGGGGATGCTGTCGAAGTCGGTGACAAGCGGTGATGTTTTAAACGATTTGATTTTGACCAGCAGAAAACTGTCCCCGCAGTCTATCATCTGATAATAGTTGCTGTCAAAAACGAGCAGTGATTTCTCACCGAATTTTATCGAATCCAGCCGCGTCTGTTGTTCATTATCTGTGAATTTTTCAGATTCATCAAATTCTTTTTTCATAGCAAATCTCCCTTCCTTTTTAAAAAATCAATTTTCGCGTAATTAATGCTAAATGCGCCTTTATATATGTCCAATGTTACGCTGTCCCCGATCTCTGTATCGAGCCAAATCCGATAATTTCATATCTTAATTTTCCCCTGTTCACACCAAGCGAATAAATCTAAACCTAATTGATGCCGTCCTTGATAATGCTGTCCAGACCGCGCTGGATGGCCACATCCCAAAAGCCCCACTCGTGGCCTGCATCCGCCTGCTCAAAGATGAAGTCCATCTTACTGCGGTCAAAGGCATCGCGAAGCTGCACCACCGAGGGATAAAGCTCGTCCTTCTTGCCGCATGCCAGATAGAAAAGCGGCTGAATGGAAGAATAATTGTGGCTTTCGCTCACCAGATTTAAAAGGTCCATATCGCGCGGGACCAGCATTCTCTCGCCCAGAACACTGCGCCACAGAGCGGTATTGCCTGCGCCGATGTCTTTGTTTACATAGTCCTCGATGTTGGCGATGGGGGAGAGAGCTATGCAGCCGGCGTACTGCTCGGGATAGGTCAGCGCACAGCGCAGTGCACCGTAGCCGCCCATTGCCGCGCCTGCGATATAGGTATGCCGTCTGCTGAAGCCCACGCGGAACATATTGCGCACCACCTCGGGCAGCTCCTTGGTGATCATGCTGAAATAACGGCTGCCGTTTGCCATATTGGCATAAAAACTGCCGTCACCGCTGGGGATGACCACCGCAAGCCCCTTGAAATAGGCATATCGCTCGATATTGGTGCGGTAAAGCCAAGTGTTGCAGTCGTCGGTCTTGCCGGGAAGAATATAGAGTACCGGATACCCCGCCGAAGGGGGATTAGTCACGGTATCGTGAGGTAAAATGACCGTGAAAGGTGAAAGTCTGCCTAGTTCTGAAGATAAAAAGCTGCCATGTAAAACTGCCATTAAAAATCATCCTTAATCAAAATTTATTATTGGGGGTAAATTTCTGAAATTCTACAATAAATCATACCATTTAATAACCGATATGTCAATTTTTAAGCGGTGTTTTCAGCAAGTATATATTCTTTTTTATTAGGTATGCTCAAGTTGCTCCTCGATACATCTATACAACTCATTAATCGTTTAAAAAATATTTTATAACTGTTATTAAATGTATTGCAATTTCCTATTTTTTAATATATAATGTTAAGAAATAATTATACAGAATAACAGGAGATGTGTTTTTTGCTTGGAAAGAAATCTGTAAATAAAACTGATGTCTCTGCCGGAGAGCATAAAAGCAATTTACCGGGAATAATTTATCCTTTTATACTGCCGCTCTATTTCGTTATCATGGAGTCGGCGGCAAGATTGCTGATATTCAACGGGCTGTTCGATTTGAAATTTATACTCACGTTTTTGTTTTCTTTGGCTACGGGTTTTATGTTCTCGGGTCTTTGCAGTCTGCTCAAAAATCGTGCCAGAAAGGGCGTTACCATAGGATTGATGGCGGTCTTCACGGTTGTCTATGCCTTTTTGATTTCGTATCATAGGTATTTCGGCACATTTTTTTCGTGGAAAACAACAGGTCAGGCAGGAAATGTAATAAAATACTTCGGCGAAAACATAGTTTCGGCATTTGTTAAATCGTGGTATGTCTGCCTGCTTGCCTTTTTGCCGATGATACTTTTTATAGTATTTTACCGCAAGAGCTTTTATCAAAAGCATACTAAGCGCA
>JBGUUF010000039.1:0-1704 GCA_045133435.1 Acutalibacteraceae bacterium | reverse complement strand
TGTTGCCGCAGGAGTTCCCGATGGTTGGGAAGCCCGACAGAAGGAATATCTCGGACTGAGTGATGAGTACATATATGCCAATTCGGGTGTGTTGCTCATCAATCTGAAAAAATGGAAGAGCGACGATGTGCAGAATAAGCTGATAGAATTCACAAATTCGTTTGAACGCAAGCTGATTTTTCCCGATCAGGACACGTTTAATGCGGTTTGCGGCAGGTCACTGCTCAGACTTCCGCTTAAATACAACTTTTTTCAGAAAATGGACATCAGTTACATAGATGCCTACGTCGCCAAAAGTGAGCATTCGTTTACCGTCGATGAGGTAAGGGAAGCCATGGAAAACAATTATGCCGGCACCGTGATATTTCATTTTACGGGCGAAAAGCCGTGGAATAAATCCGAAAGCAGCAAGAGCTTTGAGAAAATATTCAGGTCATATGCGCGCAAAAGCTGTTGGAGCTATGTAAAACCGAAGTTCCGCAGTGCGTCGGCTGCCTTTAAATATTATTTTGTAAAGGCTGAGATCGGGGCATTTGATTTGGCTCATAAGATAGTTGGCGACAGATTTTATAACAAAATGAAACAAAGATTCAAAGGCTCGGAGGAAAAATAATGACTGCAAATTTTTTGTTTGTATCTGATAATAAGTATGTAAATAATCTCGGTGTGTGCACCTATTCCGTAATGCACAACACCTGTCCGTATGCCGATAATGTGAGAATGTTCATCATGGACTGTGGCATAACAGAGGAAAGCAAGGCAAAGCTCACCGCACAGACCAAGCGTTTTGACAATGCCGAGATAATTTTTTATGATATTAACGCGCTGTTGGACGAGGTCGTGCCGAAGGTCGAAAATCACTGGCACAGAGCCATCTACGGCAGACTGTTTCTGAACAAGATCCTTGAACAATATGAGGGGATCGACCGCATTATTTACCTCGACAGCGATATCATCGTGAACGAGCCGATAATGGAGCTTTTTGAGCTTGACTTGCAGGGTCACTGTCTTGCCGGCGTAGAGGATGCGGATGAGAGTGCACGCAGAAATGTCCTGAACCTGCCGGGGCACACATATATCAATTCGGGCGTGCTGGTCATCGACACCAAGAGGTGGGTCGAGCTGGATGTCGGCGAGAGGGTCATCGAATATATAAACGGATTCCCCGAGAAACTGCTCTACCCCGATCAGGATGCGATAAATGTCATACTGCATAACGATATTCTGCTGATTCCGCTGAAATATAATTTCTTCTGGTCCATTTGCGAGAAAGATATTCCTAAAATGAAGATATATCTGGACATGTCGTACACCGAGGATGAGATTCGTGAGGCACTGCACAACATAAAGATCATGCATTTCGCGGGGCATGATATGTGGTCGATGTTTGGCATCACGCCTATCCCGACAAAGATATTCCTCAAGTACAGAAAGCTGAGCGACTGGAAAAATTGCAGAAGAAAATTTCACAGCTTCCACGATTTTGTCCTCGGCACACTTGTGATAATCAAGAGAAAAATACTTCGCGAAAGTTGACCGATGTAAAAATACAAATTTTTCCTCCCGCATGCATTAAACAGGCATGTCAGACGTATATTTTATTATCTGAAAAAATCGGGAGGAAAAAGCTGTGTTTATAAAAAGCTTCAAAACGTCTAAGGTTGAATTGATAGTGCTGATCATGGGGCTGGTGGTATTTATCGC